>CAYRFY010000770.1:0-3500 GCA_964423635.1 uncultured Armatimonadia bacterium
TTGGGCGAATAAGGGAGAGGGGACAGCGACCGCTTGCGGTCGCAGGGGTGAGGCGTCGTGTGTCGTTGCTACTTCCCTCCGCCTACTCTCTCCGCATTGCCGTGCAGGATCGCCATCCGCTGCTCGGGTGTCAGATCGGCCTCCACCATCTTGAGCACAGCGCTTCTGGGGATGAAGAACGGGGCGTGCGAGCCAAACAGCAGCCTCTCGGCGCCGAGCGACCGGGCAAGCTTGCCCACCGCCCCCAGGCCGTCCACATGGGAGATATCGCAGGTCAGGTTCCGCGGGGCGGCGGCCTTCAGCGCCGCGGCGACCTCGGCAGTCGTGGCGTTCAGAAGCGTCACGGAAAGCTCGGGCATCTGCGCCGCCAGCCGCGCCACCGCCTGCACATCCACCGCCGGCACTTTCGCCAGAGGGTGGTGTAGCCTCTCATCCTGGATCCGCGTCACCACCTGGACGAAACCACCGGCGGCGGCCACGATCTCCAATAGCCTCAGCAGGCCGGAGTGCTGCGCGTCGTAGCCGTGGTAGGAGGGATACAGCCTCACGCCGCGCAGACCCAGGTCCATGCACTCGGCCAGGTCATCCCCCCAGCCCGGGAAGGCGGGGTCGATCACGGCAATCTGCAGCAGACGGTCTCCATGCCCGGTCAGGGCGGGTGCGAGGTCGCGGTTGGCCGGCTGCACGCCCTTGTAGAACACCGCCTCAAAGGGCGCCACCCAGGCCCGGTCGATGCTCTCGCGATCCATCAACGCAAGGAAGGCCTCGGGCGTATTGTGCCGCAGGGGATGAAAGGGCCAGTGGCCCAGGGTCACATTGCAGTCGATGGTCATAGCCCGATCATCCTCGCGATATTGCCGTGCAAGATGAGCTGCCGGTCGGCCTCGGAGATCTCGGCGCTCAGCACCTTCGCAAGCTGCGAGGCGAAGCTCCGCCCGCCGGCGTCGGAGCCGTAGATCACCCGCCGCGCCCCGAGCAACTCCACCGCAAGCTCCGTCTGCCCCTGCTCCGGATGGCCCCCGCACACGTCCACACTGATGTTGGGAAGGTGCCGCACGATGCGCAGGCCCTGCAGCCAGTCGCCGCCGCTGTGGGCCATGATGAACTGCGCCTGCGGGTATCTTGTCGCCAGCGCCGCCAGATGCCACGGAGTGGACTCCGTGGGATAGTTGCCGGTGGCCTTGATGAAGGTGTGCTGCAGGATCGGCACCCCGAGCTCGATGGCCTTCTCAACGATGGGGAAGTTCCCGGGGTCATCGCAGTGGCGGCAGATCCACAGCTTGATCCCTCGCATGGGGCCGTCGCGAATGCAGCGGTCGATCTCGGCGAGGGAGGCCTTCACGTGCGACGGGCTGGCGTAGCAAAAGCCTTCCATGCGGTCGGGGCGGTGGGCCATGGCGGCCAGCACGTAGTCATTGTCCTGCCCCAGGTCCCCGGCGGTAGGCTGTGGTTTGAGCCGGTCGCCGAGGCAGGCCACGAGCCTGTGGATACCAAGCTTGTCGGCATAGTGCAAGAGCTCGTCGGTGCGCTCCTGCACGCTGCCGTGCTCGAGGATGATATGTACGTGGGCATCGATGATCATCTTGGTCGCTCCGCAATGGGCGGCATTGGGTGGCGTCGTAGCCGTTGAGGCGGTATTCAGTCCGGTAGCACTTCCACCAGCGCTTCCAGCAGGTCGCCGGCGATGAGGCCGCGGGCACCGCGCTCGGCGGCCGCATCGCCGGCCAGGCCGTGATAGTACACTCCCGCCACCGCCGCCTCCACGGGGCCCGCGCCACCGGCCAGGAAGGCGCCGATGATGCCCGTGAGCACGTCACCCATCCCTCCGCTGGCCATCCCGCTATTGCCGGTGCGGTTCACCCATACCCGGCCCTCGGGCTCGGCGATCACCGTCGCGGCCCCCTTGAGCACGACGACGGACCGTGTGACCTCGGCGGCATGACGTGCCGTGGCGACTCGGTCCTCCTGCAGCGACTCGGCCTTCGTCTGGAGGAGCCCGGCCAGCTCGCCGGGGTGAGGGGTGATGACCGTCGGTCGCGTGCGGGCGGAAAGCAGCCCGACGTCGCCTCCCAGGCAGTTGAGCCCATCGGCGTCCAGCAAGAGCGGCCGGATGATATCGCGGATGGTGTCGCGCACGAACTGGGCGGTATCCGGGTGCTGCGAAAGCCCCGGCCCGATAGCCACCGCATTGCAGCCCTCGCCAAACTTCAGCACCTCCAGCCGGGCCGCCGGCGCGATGCTGCGTCGCTCCGTCTGGGCCACCGGCAGGGTCATGACCTCGGTGCACTTGGCCTCCAGGATGTCGTTGAGGCCCGCCGGACAGGCCAGGGTTACCAGGCCCGCTCCGGCCCGTACCGCCCCCAGGCCGCACAGCGCGGCGGCGCCGGTCATCCCCTCCGAGCCCGCCACGAGCAGGAGCTTCCCGGCGTCGCCCTTGTGCATCGAGGGGTATCTGGGGGGAAGCATGGCCGCGGCCAGCTCCGCGGTGACGAGATTCGCCTTGATGGAATCGCTGCAAAGCGGGCCTCGGGGGATGGAGATGTCCACGACCCGTAACTCGCCGCAGTGCTCGGCGCCGGGGAACTGCACAAGTCCCAGCTTCGGCAGGCCGAAGGTCACCGTGACGTCCGCCCGTACGGCGGCCCCGAGCACGGCGCCCGTATCGGCGTGGATGCCCGAAGGGACGTCCACGGCCACCACGGCCGCATCGCTGTCATTGACGGCCTCGACCGCAGCTTTGGCGATGCCGTACACTTCGCCGGAGATACCGATGCCCAGGATCGCGTCCACGACTATGTCGGCCCGCGACAGGCGCATCCGCACGGCGTTCTCGTCGGCCTGCTCATCCATCGGTACACCGATGTTCCGCGCCACCCGGTAGTTGACGGCCGCATCGCCCTGCAGCGCGGCGGGCTCCACCAGCAGCACCACATGCACATCCACACCGCGATTGAGCAGATGTCGCGCAGCGACAAATCCGTCGCCGCCGTTATTGCCCTTGCCGCACACCACCACCACCCGCGCGGACGGTTTCTCCTCCAGCATCTCGCAGACCGCGTCCACCACGTGGCGGCCGGCGTTCTCCATCAGTACCAGACCGTGGATGCCAAACTTGCCAATGGCCGTGGAGTCGATACGGCGCATCTCATCGGCGGTAACGAGTTTCATATACCTCGCCTCATCCCTCGACGCTGGGCCAGCGCGCCGAAATGCACAAACACAGTTCGCTGCAATGGCCTCCGGGACCTACGCAGTCAGCCGTACCCCTCGATTGCCGTTCTCCGCCGTTCTCGGGGTCTCTGGGTCTGTGTGTTCGCCCGTACCCCGTCACTCGCCTTTCTCCGCCGTTCTCTGCGTTCAGCCGTTCTCCGTGGAACTCCGTGCTCTCTGTGTTCAGCCGTTCTCCGTGGAACTCCGTGCTCTCTGTGTCTCCGTGGTCTGCCGTTTCTGCCGTTGCCGTCCTCCGCCGTTCTCTGTGTCTCCGTGGTCTGACGTTTCTG
>CAYRFY010000771.1:0-441 GCA_964423635.1 uncultured Armatimonadia bacterium
CAAGGCGCTTTCCGTCGACTGAGTGGGCGAGGCAAGCTCGGTCCGAAGGATGTGCGAGAAGGGCTCAAGGAGATCCGCCTGGCCCTGCTGGAGGCCGACGTTCACTATAACGTCGTCAAGGACTTCCTCAAGGACGTTCAGAACGACGCGTTGGGCGAGGATGTTCTCAAGGGGCTCAATCCGGCCCAGCAGATCGTGAAGATCGTCCACGATCATCTGGTACATCTTCTGGGCGACGCCGCAGTACCGGTGCGCCGGGCCAGCCAGGCGCCCACCGTGATCATGCTGTGCGGGCTGCAGGGGTCGGGAAAGACGACCACGTCCGGCAAGCTGGCGACACACTACAGGGCACAGGGCGCAAGACCCTTGCTGTGCGCCACCGATGTCTACCGTCCCGCGGCCATCGAACAGCTTGAAACCGTCGGCCGGCAGGTCGGCGTC
>CAYRFY010000771.1:451-3491 GCA_964423635.1 uncultured Armatimonadia bacterium
GAACAGTTGCGTCAGGTGGCCGAGCAGGTGGGGGCCGAGTTCTTCTCGATGGGCGAGAACAGCCCCGTGGACATCGCCAAAGCCGCACATGCCCACGCCCGGTCTCGCGGGCTGGATCCGCTGATTATCGACACCGCCGGTCGCCTGCAGGTCGACGAGGCCATGATGCAGGAGGCCGCTGACATAGAGGCCTGCTTCTCAGAGGTGGAGACGCTCCTGGTCGTCGACTCCATGACCGGCCAGGACGCCGTCAACGTCGGCCAGGGCTTTTCCGACAAACTCCACCTCGATGGCGTCATACTCACCAAGCTGGACAGTGACGCCCGAGGCGGTGCGGCGCTGTCCGTACGCGCCGTCACAGGTGTGCCCGTCAAGTTCGTCACCGTCAGCGAGCGTATGGACGGGCTTGAGGTCTTCCATCCCGACCGCATGGCACAGCGGATTCTGGGCATGGGCGATGTGCTCACCCTCATCGAGAGGGCCCAGGCGGCGGTGGATTCGGAAGAGGCCGCCAAGCTTCAGGAGAAGCTGCTGCGCGCCGAGTTCGACCTGGAAGACTTCCGCACGCACCTCAAACGGGTACGGAGCATGGGGCCGCTGGATCAGATAATGAAGATGCTGCCGGGTGCCGGGGACCTCGCCGGGATGATGCCCGACGAGTTCGACGAAAAGGAACTGGACATGGTGGACGCCATCATCAACTCCATGACCATGGATGAGCGTCACTATCCGGACCTGATCAATGCCAGCCGCAAGCGGCGTATCGCCAGAGGCAGTGGCACCAGCACGCAGGACGTGAATATCGTGCTCAAGGAGTACCGCCAGCTCTCGCAGATGATGGGGGCGATGGCAAAGGGCAAGGAGATCAACATCGGGGGACTTCGATTCCGCCGATGACACCGACTTTGTTCGCTTGGTAAACGTGAAGGGAGACCACAGGCTTGGCGACGCGAATCCGTCTCAAGAGGACAGGCGCAAAGCACAACGCTCAGTACCGCATCGTTATCATGGACCAGCGACGGCCCCGGGATGGCCGCACCGTGGAGGAGATCGGCTATTACGATCCCAATCCGGACCCGGCAACGATCTCGGTGAAGAAGGACCGCGCTCTGTACTGGCTCGGCGTGGGAGCGATCCCGTCGGATACCGTCAGTAGCCTGCTCAAGCGTGCGGGCGTGTTCGATGCCGACGCCCCCGTGGCCGCGGAGGCTCCGCCCGCCGAGGCGCCGGCCGCCGAAGCCCCCGTCGCCGCGGAGGCAGAGCAGTCCTGACAAGGCCGTCACCGCCGGTCGTGTCCGGCCCGGGGCAGGTGTGGCGTGGCCCGATGCGGTGCATCCCATCGCGGGCGACAGCCGTATAGTTATGCGTGCCGGCGTCGCCCCGTCCGAGGAGGCGCGCGATGCAGCAGCTCGTTCAGTATATCGTCGAAAAGCTCGTGGACAATCCACAGGACGTGGAAGTCTCGGTGGTAGACGGCCCCAGGTCTGTATCCTACGAGATATCCGTGGCCGATGAGGACCTGGGCAAGGTCATCGGGCGTGGCGGTCGGATCGCCAACGCATTGCGCACGATCGTCCGTTCTGTGCCCACTGAGGACGGCCGCAGACACTCGGTGGAGATCTCGTCCTAGCTCCATCGTAGCCGGGACGAGCGACCGTGGCTTAAGCCGCCGGTAGCCATTCACGACTGACCGCCTCGATCGCTTTGGCGAGTTGTGCTGCAGGCGGCTGTCGTAACCACCAGATTATCAATTCGGCCCGTAGTGCCGGGAGGCGTTGGTATGTCGTCTGTCATGATCAAGCGCAATGTTGTGCTCAGGTCCATCGTTACGGAAAACCTGCGGCGCGACCTGAGTGAGCAGTTGCAGGCCGCGGCCGAGGAGATGGACCGCCGCATGAATGAGATGGACGCCCAGACCAGGGCCTACATCACCGACCTGCAGCGCAACAACCTCCAGCAGGCCATGGCCGTCCGCAAGCAGATCGAGGCCGAGAAGAAGCGACAGCAGGACATGCGCGACGCCATGCTGGAGCGCAAGGCCGCCGTGGAGGAACTCGAGGACGGCACCGAGGTCACCCGCGGGACGCTGGAGAGCTTCGTCGAGGTCAAGGTGGGCGACAACCTGCGCGCTATTCTCGGTGGCGTACAGATCGTCACCAAGGACGATCAGGTCATCGAGATCCGTGAGGGCGACCCGGCGCTGTCGTTGGATGAGGCCGTGGGGCAGCTCATGCAGCAAGAGTCACAGGAGTAGGCAACATTGATGATCGCTATAGGGGAGATCGTTGCGGCGCACGGGCTGCGCGGAGAGGTCAGGGTTCAGCCGCACACCGACTTCCCCGAGCGGTTCCACGACCTGGAGACCGTCTGGCTCATCCTGCCCAACGGGAACAAGCGCCTGTACCACGTGCATTGCGCCAAGATGCACGAGACCAAGCAACTGGTGATCCTGCAGTTTGACGAGGTGCGGGGGCAGGCGAAGGCCCAAAGCCTCGTGGGCGCCGTGCTCCAGGTGGATGACGACCAGGCCGTGTCCTTGCCGGAGGGCACCTACTTCGAGCACGACATCATCGGTCTGCAGGTCAGTACCACCGACGGGCGCCACCTGGGGCCGGTCAAGGAAATCCTGCACACCGGCGCCAATGACGTCTATGTCACCGACGGCGCACTGATACCGGCCATCGCCGATGTCATCCGGGAGATCGACATCGCAGGCGGACGCATCCTGGTCGAAGCCATACCGGGACTCATCGAAGAATGATGCGTATCGATGTGGTCACCATCTTCCCCGATTTCTTCTCCGGCCCACTGGATGTGAGCATCACGGGGCGCGCCCGGAAGACGGGGATTGTGGAAGTTGCCGCCCACGACCTGCGTGGTTTCACCGACGATCCCCATCGTACCGTGGACGACACTCCCTACGGTGGCGGGGCCGGGATGGTCATGAAGCCGGAACCCCTGTTCCGCGCGGTGGAGGCGGTGCGCCGCGCACCCGGGGTACCGGTGGTCCTATTCACCCCGCAGGGCGAACGGCTGCGGC
>CAYRFY010000772.1:0-3483 GCA_964423635.1 uncultured Armatimonadia bacterium
CCACAACGAGGGCTGCAACGTGGGCTACCTCGACGGCCACGCCAAGTGGATGAAGCACGACCTGATCTCGGGTACCGACGCGATCAACAACTACTGGCGCGGCGGCGGCTGCCCGAACGGGTACTAGACGTCTACATCGGCGCACATCCTGACGTCTGAGGCAGGCTCCGGGGCCGCAGCCGCTCGTTCGCAGCCGCGTAGGCGGGGCTTTTCAGCCCGACACGGCGATCCCGCTTTGCTCGATCGCCGTTCGGCCGTGGCACCGCCCCTATGTGAACTTCCGCATCGTGCTCGTCGGTTTGAGACGGAGCTTCGTCACACGCCACAGACAGCGCACGCCACAGCGCGGGGCCCGGGAGACCGGGCCCCGCTTCCGTGCCGGCCACAAGCTACGCGGCACCCACCGGTGGCAGGAGATCGACGGGGCGCGGGGAATGCCATAGGTGTACTTCGGTCGCGCCTTTGAGGCGGCTCATACCCATCTTGCACGAGGAGCGTCTACATGCCGGCACCAGTTTCCGAGGCCATCTTCCGGGCCTATGATATTCGCGGGCGCGTGGCGGATCAGATCACCCCGGAGGTGGTGAACCTGATCGCTCGGGCCTACGCCACGCGGTTCTCCGGCCGCGATGGCGCCACCCTCGTGGTCGCTCAGGACCTGCGCCCGTCGTCCCCGGCGCTGGCCGAAGCGGCCATCGAGGGAATTCTCAGCACCGGCGTGAACGTGGTGGATGTGGGGCAAGCTCCCACTCCGGGGCTGTACTTCGCCATCGGACTTTGGGGCCACGACGGCGGCATGGGCATCACCGCCAGCCACCGCCCGCCCGAGGACAATGGGATCAAGGTCCGCATGGGCGACGGCCCCTTCTTCGGCGATGACCTGCAGGCGCTCAAGGACGAAGTCCTCGCCGGCGACTTCGCCACCGGCCGGGGCAGCTACACCAAGCGCGACCTGTACCCCGAGTACTTCGAGATCGCCACGCAGCGTGTGACCATCCACCGGCCCATGCGCGTGGCTCTGGATGTGGGGAACGGGTGTGGGACATTGACGGCACCGCGGCTCCTGCGAGAGCTGGGCTGTGAGGTACACACCCTCTTCGAGGAGCCGGACGGCACCTTCCCCGGTCGCGGCCCGGACCCCCTCGCCGACGGTGCCCTCGAGCCGCTGCGGGAGCTGATGGGCCGTGTGCAGGCCGAGATCGGCATCGCCATCGACGCCGACGGTGACCGCATCGCCGTGGTGGATGTGGAGGGCAACACCGTCGAGCCGGACCAATACATGATCCCCGTCTGCCGTGACGCCTTGCGGGCCGGCCCGGCCACCATCGTCTCCGAGGTGCGCTGCTCCCAGTCCATCGTGGACGACATCCGCGCCCACGGTGGCGATGTCGACCTGGTTGCCTGCGGCTACCCCTTCATCCTCCAGGCCATGGGGAAGCACAACTCACCGGTGGGCTTCGAGACCACGGGCCACTGCTACTTCAATGACCCGTACTTCAAGTTCGATGACGCCAGCTTCGGGGCGGCGCGATTGCTGTCCACACTGTCCGCGGGCGAAGACAAGCTCCACGAGATCGTGGCGAGCGCCCCGGTGTACTATCCCGCCGACCCGCCCCGGGTGCCCTGCCCCGACAGCATCAAGTGGGATGTGGTGGCCGCCGTGGCCGATAGTTACCGCGCGGAGCGACAGATCAACGAGGTCGACGGGGTGCGCGTGCAGTACGAGGACGGCTGGTCGGTGCTGCGGGCCTCCAATACGGGGGAGGAGCTGGTGATGCGCTGGGAGGGCAATAGCCCCGCCACCAGAGACCGCATCGGCGAGGATCTGCAGAGACGACTGCAGGAGGCGATCAAGAGGCTGGGGGGCGGATAGGTGGCGAGTCGTGAGGCAGTGGGCCGGGGCGAGAGCGCGCCGGACCGCGGATGCGGTGAGATCCCCTGCGGCGTTGCGGGGCCAGAGCTCTTACCGCGTCGGGGCTCCCGCCTGAGACGAAGCGCGGGCGGCAGGCGCCGTTGCAGCCAATGTCAGGTCTTCGAGGCACTTCTGGAGATGAAGGCCACAAAGGAGTGGGAAGTCGAGACGGCGTTCGTCCTGGAGAAGGTGCTACACGACGGGGAGAGCAAAAAGTGAAGGAGCCGGGTTTCCCCAGGACCACCCCATTGGGGCTCCTGTATAGGCGCACGAGGCGCGAGGGTCACCGGGCTCCTTGAATATCGAGACGCCGCACTTCGCCAACAATGGTAGGGTAGCGTTCCAAATCTTCCCTGTCAACCCGGGCCGATATCCGACACCCGGGCCGGTATCCAACCGGAGCCCCTCAGGCTACTATCCACCATCGCGTCCTCTCGTCTCGGCGTGCGCGGACGTGACCGTAGTGCTCGACCAGGCTCCTGACGCCTCACCCACCCTCATACACCCTCACAATCGCCGGACTGCATGTCACCCTCCTCACCGGCAGGACCACCTCGGCACCGGTGTCCACCTCAGGCAGTTCCGTCACGTCCAGACAGCACTGGTCCATGGAGATCCGGCCTACCAGCGGCGCCCGCTGGTCCCCGATCCGTGCGTAGGGCAGCCGATCCGTGCGCCCCCGTCTGCTGTCTCGCTCGCGCACGAAGCCCTTGAGCACCGTGCGCAGGCGCCCTGTCACCGATTCTGGAACCATCCCCAACCCATGGGCGAACCCTACCGGGATCGTGGCGATTCTCGTCCTCCGGCCGCAGCGGAACTCTCCGCCGTAGCCGATGCGGGCACCCTTTTCCAGCGTGCAGATCGACACGATGTGGCTGCGCAACTCGAAGGTCGGCCGCAGGTCGAGGCTGCGATGCTGCTGCGAGATATGGTCCGGGTACTGGCCATACAGCAGCGTGCCGGTACGCACCATGTCGAAGTGGTTGTCGGCGCTCTCGCAGTACAGGCCGCTGGCGGCGGCGTGGAACATCAGCCGGCGCTCGGTGGCCTCCTTGAGGGCGTCGAACATTACCGCGGCATAGGCCTTGAGGCTGGAGCCCGCTCCCGCCCACTCCATGGCCGGGAGAGCCACTCCGGAGCCGGGAGGCCCGAAGTGGGCGTAGGTGCCGTCGATCTCGATCTGCGGCCAGGGCTCGGCGGCGGAGATGATGTCCACCAAAGGCTCGTCGCCGCCCATGCGGCCGAGGCCCAGGTCCTGGTACACGTGGGCCCTTGCCATCACGCCCTGACGCTCCGCCTCGCGCTGCAGCGCCATCACCTGGGCCGAGGAGACCACGGTGCAGGTGAGGTTATGCTCCACGGCGGCCTGCGCTTCATCCCCTAGCGCGGGCATGAAGACCAGCACCGGGGCCTCGATGCCCGCTCCCCGCAGGGCCACGCCCTCCTCCACCGTGCTGACCCCGAGCCACTGGGCACCCGCCTGCAGACAGGTGCGGGCCACCGGCACCATGCCGTGGCCGTAGGCGTTGGCCTTCACCACCGCACAGAGGACAGAGCCGGGCTTCAGGCCA
>CAYRFY010000773.1:0-250 GCA_964423635.1 uncultured Armatimonadia bacterium
CCATGATGGACTGGTACGCCGCGGTGTTGGCGCCGGTCTCGATCCCGCTGCTTTTCGGGATGCTGCTTAAGCGTACTACCTGGCGCGGAGCACTGCTCTCGTGGCTGGGTGGCTTCGCGACTTTCGTCCTGTTCAAATACTGGGCCACCAACGCCCTGTGCCTGAGCTGGTTCGGCGAGCCCCCCGGTGAAGCGCTGTCCTGGACCATCACCACCGGGGCCGAGTTGATCGTGGCCTTTGCAGCCTTCGT
>CAYRFY010000773.1:260-3483 GCA_964423635.1 uncultured Armatimonadia bacterium
CTGGAGGGGTATGTCTTCCGCCACAGCGCGCAGGAGCAGGAGAAGGTCGACGGGCTCTTTGCGCGGCTGGAGGGGTCACCGGCCGAGGACGACAGCGACGGCGAGTAGCCTCAGCAAGATGACAGGCCGGAGGAATAGATGCAGCCGGCCAGGGCCGAAGGCTCTGGGCCTCGTCGCCGCCGTGGGTCCCTGTGCCGCCCATCCTACCGGTTGCCGCGATTCGCCGTGCCCAAGACCCTGCCCCACCTGCTGTGCGGCCTCTACCGCACGTGAAGGGAATGACCGCCGTGGCCGACAAGGGCGCAATGATTGAGCTAAGGGTGGACGCCGGGCGCATCGGGCGACCGGCCCCGCTGTACCAGGAGACGATGGTGGCCGGAGACCAGAGCATCGCCGGGATCGTGGCCCCCAATAGCGACGAGTACGAGCCCATCGGCCTGCGGGTTCAAGAGCTCCTGGCCCAGCGCACCGGTGTGGAGCTGCCGCTGGTTGACGAGGCGGAGTTCTCATCCATCGAGGAGCTTTCCGCTCCGATGATCGCCATTGGGCACGCGGCGAATAACCGCCTGCTGTGGTGGCTGCATCATCTGAGGTACCTGTCCGCCAATGACTATCCCGACGCGGGCCATCGCCTGCTATCCGTCCACAGCCCCCTCGGCGACGGGCACAACGTGCTGTGCTGCCTGGGACGTACGGCGGCGGTTGCCGACGCCGGCGCCCAGCGATTGGTGGAGCGGATCGCGCCTCTTGAAGCAGGTTGGGGGGTACCCGGCCGGCTCCTTGACATAGCGCCTGACCCAACCTGCCCCGACCCGGACGGTTTCCTCGAGAGTCTGGAGGCGAAAGACCCCTCGAGCTTCGGGGGCCGGGTGAGCGGCTTTCTGACCGCCCTGGACAATCTCAACGCCACCGGCTCGCAGGCCTGGGCACGGGCCTTCATCCAGGCGGTCATGCCGTACGCCACCGGCGAGGTGCCCCTGTCATTCTGGCTCATGTCAGCGGTGGACTTCTGGACCGACCGTCTGGCCATCGGCTGGGATATTGCCGAGGAGTTCCCCTTCTTCCTTGAGGAGGAAAGGCTGCTGCTGGCCAACTTCGTGGCCTCCTGCACCGAATACTGCCACGACTCGCTGACCTACCAGAAATGGCGCATTACCAAGGAAGAGCACCAGATCTTCAACCACCACACCTTCCCGGCGCGGGGGTTGTTCTTCGGCTGCACCTACCTGCGCCGCCACGGCTACGAGGTGGTGGATATCGACCGGTGGCTGGCCAAGGCGCTCAGCGTGTTCTCCCGGGCCTCCCAGGCCGGGCGCTCCTTCGATGAGGGCGGCGCGGGCTATAGCTGGCTGGTGGGCAACCATCTTATGGAGGTATCCCTGGCCTGTGGTGATACCAGCTATGTCGCCGGCGACAAGCTGCTGCGCTACGCCGATCTGGCCACTTGTATCCAGAATAACAGCTTCGAGTTGGTGCCCTTCGGCGACTGCTCAAGCTACCACGGGAACGCCGCCGGGGCGGCGCAGATCCTGTTGGGAGCGGCGCGGTGGCACCGCGATGCGGGCTGCAAGTGGGTGGCGCGCCGGTGCGCGCCGGAGGCGGCCGCCGCCGACGTGTTCACTGCAGACGTGCCCGAGGCGCCCCCCGACAAGCATGTGGGGCTATTCGTCCTGCCCATGGACCCCGTGATCCACCGCTGGACGAAGCTACCCCGGTTTCCCGGCTATCCGCAGCCCTCGTGCATCGTCAATGTTGAGCCACAGGAGGGTTTCGACAAGATCTCGTTCCGCGGCGCGTGGGACGACGATGCCGACTATCTGCTGCTCCAGGGCTTCGGCGACGGACAGCACGGCCACCCGGATGCCAACTCCATCAGCCAATATCAGGTCAGAGGCCGCCTGCTTCTGGTGGACAACGACTACATCCGCCGCATGCCCAGGCAGCACAACACCGTCATGGTGATCCGTGACGGGCAGCACGGCATCATCCCGGCCACGGCGAAGCTGCTCAACGCCGTGGAGTTCGCCGACGGCGCCGTCACCCAGACATGCCTGTCGGACTACAACGGCTGCGACTGGCTGCGCACCGTCATCTGGCTCAGCGGAGACTGCGTCCTCGTTGCCGACTGCCTCAAAGCCAGGGTCGACGGGGACTACGACATCCGGTGTTACTGGCGGACTTTGGGCAGTGTGGCCGCCACTCCGCAGGGGCTACATGCCGAGCACGACGGCGAGCACTTCCACATTCTACAGGTGACCCAGGCCTCCCAGCGCCTGGACAGCGAGGAGCCGCCCCTCAACGCCACGGATTACCCCACATACCGCTACGGCTCCTCGGTGCCGCAGGTGCTGCGTCAGACCCACAGCCACTTTCTGTTCGCGGGTGAGGAAGTCTGTTTCATCAACTTGCTCTTGCCCAACGGTGAGCGGTCGGAGCCCAGACGAGAGGCGCGCTGCACACAGGACGGGCGGGTGGTGGTCACCGGCGAGGGCCCGACGGTGACGCTGTCGGCCGAAGGATTCCAGATCGAGGGCGGAGACGACTACGCCTTCGCCCCTGAGGGCCGGCTCACCGCGCTGGAGACAAGGTCCCGGCCGACGTTGTCGCCCCCGGGGCGCATTCCGGCCCCGGCGGCCATTGAGGACTGGCGCTGCCGGGTACCCGCCGCCGTCACGTGCATGTCCC
This sequence comes from uncultured Armatimonadia bacterium, assembly GCA_964423635.1. GTDB lineage: Bacteria > Armatimonadota > Zipacnadia > Zipacnadales > JABUFB01 > CAYRFY01. Next base: position 2,946 of record CAYRFY010000773.1, read on the forward strand.
CGGCAGGCCCCGGGGAGACCCTCCTCGGTTGCGAGGACGGGACGGTCGCCGCCGTCGACGATGCCGGGGGCGTGCGGACGCTGCTCAAGACGGAAAGCAGGATCGGCGCGGTCCTGGCAGCTTCTGTCTTCGGCGAAATAGAGCCCAGCGTGATGGTGACGGGGCATGACGCACGGTTCCGGCTCCTGACGCTTGCGGGCGAGGAACGGCTGTGCGTGGAGCTGCCCCGCAACAGCCATATGCCCGCGTGGGGCAAAGCGCTGTGCGCCGCGGACCTGGACGGAGACCGGCGGCTGTGGCCGCTGGTGGGCACCGCAGCCTGGCGCGTGCACGCCGTGGCCCCGGACGGCACCCTCAGGTGGACGTTTGATACGGCGGCGCACGCCGTCACCGATCTGGCCTGCGCGGATCTCAATGCCGACGGGCGCGAGGAGATCGCCGTGTCCAGCGTCTACTTCTGTGTCGCGGCCATCACCGCCGACGGCCGGCGGCTGTGGCAGGATGAGGACTACAACGATTACTGGACGGCGGGGCCAAA
>CAYRFY010000774.1:0-3454 GCA_964423635.1 uncultured Armatimonadia bacterium
CGGGGCCGGGGGGGTGAGGCGACGTGAATCGGCGCCCGCCCGGAACCTGCATAATGTGAGTTATAGAAGCGCGGCCGAAAAGCCCGCCTTCGCCAAGAGTGCCATTCTGAGAGCGTCCGCTCCCGGAGGGGCGGTTCGTACAATCCCCTGGCATACAGCACGATCCCTCGCCCAAGCGGCGCAAGCGCGGGCGTGCGACGCCCGGGCTTGCGCCGCCGCGCTGCAGACTGACACTCTCCGGCGTGGGGTGGCCGTGGATTGCTGTGTTGACAGACACATGGGCAGCGGCCGCGCGTGTGCTCGGATGTGGACGCACTCAGCTCCTGTGAGCCGGACAGCGGCCGGCGCCCCGTACCGGCAGCCGCAGTCCGGCTCTGTTGTCTGACCCGTACGGAGGTCGGTCCCATGCGCGCCTTTGTCATCAGCGGCCCCCACCAGGCCGCCCTGGTCGAGACCGACATCCCCACGCCCGGCCCCGGTGAAGCCCTGGTCCGCGTGTTGACGTGCGGTATCTGCGGCTCCGACCTGCACGCCTACGAGGGCACTCAGCCCTTCTTCCGCTTCCCCGAGGTTCCCGGACACGAAGTGGTCGGCGAGATCGTCAAGCTCGTCCCCCGCCCGGGTGGGCCACTGCGCCTGCTCAACCGCCCGCTGGACGAGGGCCTGGCGGAGGGTACCCGAGTGGTGCTGGATCCGGCCATGCCCTGCGGCCGCTGCCACCCCTGCACGCACGGTAGGTACAACTGCTGCGAGAACATGCGGGTGGTGGGGGTGCACGCACCGGGGGCACTGGCCCAGTTCTACACGGCACCCCTGGAGTGTCTGCATCGCGTCCCGGAGGACATGTCCCAGCAGTTGGCGGCCCTCGTGGAACCCGTATCCATCGGCGTGCAGGCCACGGGCCGCGCCCGCATTGCCGATAGCGACACGGTGCTGGTCATCGGCGCCGGAACCATCGGACTGTGCGTGATGATGGTGGCCAAGGCCCGGGGAGCCCGGGTGGTGATGAGCGATATCTCCGGCGTGCGGCGACAGACGGCGGTGCGCCTCGGAGCCGATCTGGGCCTGGACCCTCGGGCCACTGATTTCGTGCCGGCTCTGCAGGACTTCTGCGGCGCCACCGGCCCCGAGGTGGTCGTGGAGGCCGTGGGCAAACCCGCCACCGTGAGCCAGGCTCTGGACCTCGTGGTCGCCGGCGGACGCGTGGTGCTGCTGGGGCTGGTCAGCGAGGACATTCACCTTCCCGGAAGCCTCATGGTGCGCAAGGAGCTGGACTTCATGGGCTCCCGCCTGCACGGCGGCACGATCCCGGAGGCCGTCCGCATGCTGCGAGAGGGGCTGCTCGACCCCACGCCGCTGGTCACGCAGCGCATCGGCCTGGACCGCTCCGAGCAGGGCCTGCGCATGATGTTCCAGACACCGGATGAGGTGCTCAAGGTTCTCGTGGAGGTCTCCTCGTGACGATCGCGATAAGGGGTGTAGCGGGGCGCCGGGCGCGGTTTGACAGGCCTCCGGGCATACCCTATACTTCGCCAAATGCCCGGGATGGGTGGCACGTAACTCAGTGAAGACGCAGACACCGCCGACGTGGGACGCGCCACCTCGGGACTTTGATTTCGAATCGGATCTGGCACGTGCGCTCGGTATCCACCCCGCGGTCGCGGCGGTTTTGCGCGCCCGGGGCCTCCACACGGTCGAGGCCTGCGGTGAGTTCATCGCCCCCGACCTTGGCCAGCTCCACGACCCGTTCCTGCTGCCGGACATGTCCGCGGCCGCCGATCGCATCGTCAGGGCCATCGAGGCCAAGGAGATCGTACTGGTCCACGGCGACTATGACGTGGATGGGATCACCTCAACGGCGCTGATGACCCGCTTCCTGCGGAAGCTGGGCGCCGATGTGCTCTACTTCATCCCCCACCGCGTGAACGACCAGTACGGGCTGAACGTGGAGGCGGTGCGTCAGGCCGCCGGGCACGGGGCCACGCTGACCGTGGCGGTGGACTGCGGCGTCAACGCCGTGGAAGCCATCGAGGAGACGCGCCGGCTGGGAATGGACGCCCTGGTGATCGATCACCACGAGCCCGGCGAGCGGCAGGTGGATGCCCTGGCCGTCGTGGACCCGAAGCGCGCAGACTCTCAGTACCCGGAACGGGACCTGGCGGCCGTGGGGCTGTGTTTCAAGACGGCTTCGGCCGTCTGCATCCGGCTCGGCGTGCCCAAGGAATCGCTGGAGCGCGCTTTTCTGGATCTCGTGGCCCTCGGCACGGTCGCCGACGTGGTGCCTCTGGTGGGCGAGAACCGGGTGTTCACCCGCTTCGGGCTGGGCCTCCTTGCGGAGACACGGAAGGTCGGCCTCCGCGCTCTCATGCAGGTGTGCAACATCACCGGGGCGGTGCGGTCGTCCGACGTGGCCTTCCGCCTGGCTCCGCGGATGAATGCCGCCGGCCGCATGGGCGACGCCACCGATGCCCTCGAGCTGCTCCTGACGGACGACGAGGACGAGGCCCTGCGCCTTGCCCTACACCTCGAGAACTCCAACCGTGACCGCCAGCGCGAGCAGGAAGTTACCTATCGCCAGGCGCTCGAGCAGATCGAGCAGATCGAAGAACTGGACGCTCAGAAGGTCCTGGTGCTCTCATCCCCACAATGGCACATCGGCGTGGTGGGGATCGTCGCCTCCAAGATCGTCGAGCGTTACTACCGCCCCACCATCATGCTGGTGGAGACCGGAGATGAGGCCCGAGGCTCCGCGCGCAGTGTGGACCAGTTCGATATCAGCCGTGGGCTGGAGGCCTGTAGCCACCTGCTCATGCGGCATGGAGGCCACGCCCTGGCGGCGGGCCTCACGCTGCGGGTCGACCAGATCGGCCCGTTCCGCGAAGCCGTGAACCGGGCCGCCGACAGTCTCGACCTGGGCGACATCCAGGACGGCCTCCCCATCGACGCCGAGCTCCTGCTGGACGAGGTGGACGAAGAGTTGCTGGAGGGCATCGAGGCCATCGGCCCCTGCGGCCGCGATAACCCCGAGCCGCTGTTCGTGACCCGGGGTGTCGATGTGGTGGATGCTCGCGCCGTGGGCCGTGACGCCCAGCACCTCAAGCTGCTTGTCTCTCAGGGGGACCGCCCCGTGGACTGCATCGCCTTCAATATGGCCGAGGAACTCAAGTGGCTCAAGCGCGGGTCCGTGGCGGACGTCTGCCACTGCCCTGAGCTCAATGAGTACAACGGCACCCGGGGGATACAGCTTCGGCTCCGGGGGATCCGGCGCTCTCAGGACTAGAGGCCTATATGCACCGACTTCTGCACAGATGAATCAAGTTCTGGGGTCGCGATCACGCCGTTCGTGAACGTCCCGCAAGGCGGGATCGGGCTTTCCACTCACATTATGCATCAACGCAATGGGGCCGCATTTCGCCATTCCCGCGTCCGGAACGGTCGAAGTACTGCCGTTCTC
>CAYRFY010000775.1:0-3451 GCA_964423635.1 uncultured Armatimonadia bacterium
GGCAAACCAATGAATACACCAAAGTCTGTGATTGACTTGATGGCACCATGAACTTTGTCGCCACGTTTGAAGTTAATGGCAAATTCTTCCCATGGGTTGGCGCGGCACTGTTTCATGCCCAGTGAAATACGACGACGATCTTCGTCGGCCCGGTTCGTCTGGTGGAGGTGCAGTAGATCCGGAGGCGTCGGCGAGTCGGCGGCAACGGCGTGCAGGCTGGAAGCCTGCGGCCCCGGGCACGACAACGGCGGCGGGTGCTGATGCCGTGGGCCCCGTTGCCCGGCCCGGTCCGCGTGGTGAGACGTCGGCCGTACTCTCCACGCACAACGAAAGCCGCGCGGGGCCTCTAGTGTCCCTGCGCGGCTGGGGTTTCGTTGGCTGCGGGGCGTGCCTAGTCGCCGGTGTACTCGACCAGGGCCATCTCACGGGCGCGCTTGATTGCAAGAGCGACCTGGCTCTGGTGCTTGCGGCAATTGCCGGTCTGGCGTGCCTTGCGGATCCGACCGCGATCGTCGATGAACTGACGAAGCAGGTCGAGATTCTTGTAGTCAATGGGGCCGCGTGCCCGGGGATCAGCGCAATGGATGCACTGCTTCTTCCGCCGTCGCGGTCGGCCCTTGCCCCTCCGTCCTGCGGCTCCACGTTCGTTTGCCACTTGCCTCGTGCCTCACTTTCAACTATTGCCTGCCTGAGCATGCGAGTATAGCAGATGAAGACGGGAGCGGTCAAGAAAACCGCCGCCGCGAGCAACTTCAGCACCTCACCACGGAGACACGGAGGGCACCGAGTTTCACGGAGAACGGCTGAACACAGAGACACAGAGACGCGGAGAACGACCGTCGTGACTGCCGTTGACGCCGTTAGCTGTCGACGCCGTTAGCCGTTGACGCGCGACCCTCGCCGACTCGCGACTTCTCGCCGGGAAGGCCAAAGGCCTGCGCATGGGGAATTGCAGTGCCGGCAGGTGCTGACTGCCACGGATAAGGAGGCGCTTGATGGACGCTGCAGACAGACATCCCTTCCTCGCGGAGTGGGTGACCTGGCATTTTCCCCTGGAGACCACGCATTCCGGGATACCCTTGAGTAACGGCACCTTCGGGGCTCTGCTATGGGGCGCCGAAGCAGACCTACGTATCACAATCAACCGCGCGGACTACTGGGACCATCGTGGGGGCATCACATGGGGCGAGGAGGCCACCTGGGACAATCTCAAGCGTTGGCTTGACGAGGGGGACGAGCCGCCGCGCCCTACGCGGCTGCCCATGGGCCGTGTGGACATCGCCCTGCCCGCGGGCTCCCGGCTGGAGATGGGCCGGCTGAACCTCGCCAGTTCCGAGGCCCAGATGAGCCTTGGAGAGGGCTGTGAGGTGCGGGCGGTTCTCGTCCGGCATGACCCTGTTTTGGCCCTCCGCATCGAAGGCTGCGAGGTGACGGCTCGTTCCGTGCCCCCGGACGCGCCCGCCGTCCGCGAGCATTTCTCCCGGTACGGCCTGCCTCCGGCCGAGGTATTCGACGAGGGCCAATGCGGGGGCTGGGTGCAGGAGTGTCCGGGCGAGCCCGCCATGTGTGTGGCCTGGCAGGTCGTCGAGACCGAGGGAGCGGTGGAGATCCTCATCACCAGCGTCTACGGCGACACCGCCGCCGACGCCCGGGAGCAGGCGCTCTCATCGCTGCAGGACCATGCCGAGGCGGGCTATCGCCAGATGGCGGACCGCACCGCCTCGTGGTGGGCCGGCTACTGGTCCCGCGTGGCGGCGGTCCACGTGCCCGACCACGACTGCGCCCTGCTGTACTATCTGGGGATGTACAAGCTGGCCGGGCTCTCCGTTCCGGGAAGCCCCGCCGCCACACTCCAGGGCCCCTGGGTCGAGGAGTATTGGATGCCGCCCTGGTCCGGCGACTATCACTTCAACATCAACTTGCAGGAGTGCTACTGGCCGGTGTTCGCCGGCAACTTCATCCCCGCCCTCGAGCCGCTGTGGCAGATGCTCAAGCGCTGGGAGCCCAGGCTGCGCCAGAATGCCTCGGCCTTCCTGGGCATCGATGACGGCCTGCAATTGCCCCACGCGGTGGACGACCGCTGCACCTGCATGGGAGGCTTCTGGACCGGCTCGGTGGACCACGGCTCCACGAGCTGGACGGGGCAGCTCATGTGGCTCCAATGGCGGTACACGATGGACGAGCGCTTCCTTGCCGAGACCGTCTACCCGTTCCTCAAGGGGGCCATGCGGGTCTACGAGGCGATGCTGCAGGATGATGGCAAGGTCATGTCCCTGCCTGTCAGCGTGTCTCCCGAATTTGGAGGCTCGGGCGCCGGCGCCTGGGGGCGTGACGCCAGCTTCCAGCTCGCCAATATCCACTTCCTCTGTCACGCTCTGATCGAGGCCTCCGAGCGCCTGGGAGTTGACGCGGAAGACAGGCACCGGTGGCAGTTCATCGCCGAGCGGCTGCCTCTTGCCAGTACCGACCCCGACGGCCGTGAGATCTGGCTGTGGGACGGCCAGCCTTTGAGCGAGAGCCACAGGCACCATTCACATCTCGCCGGGCTCTACCCCTTCGACATCCTCGACTACCACGGCTGCGAGCAACACCGCAGCCTCATCGACGCCTCCATGCGCACGCTTACCCGCCAGGGGATGGGGCTCTGGACCGGTTGGTGCATGCCGTGGGCCGCGATCCTCCACGCCCGCACCGGCAATGGGGACATGGCCGATGTGCTCCTGCACGTCTTCCGCCGCTGTTTCATGGGCCCGGGCTATGCCAGTACCCATGACGCCCGCTTCCGCGGCTTCACTCTCATGGACGGCCGTCCCGAGATCATGCAGATCGAGGCCTCTTTGGCCGCCGCCGCCGCCGTGCTCGAGCTGCTGATCCAGTGCTCCCGGGGGACCATCCGCATCTTCGCCGCCCTGCCGAGTTGGTGGCGCGACGTGGCCTTCGAGGGTCTGCGCGCCGAGGGCGCCTTCTTGATCTCCGGGCGGATGAGAAACGCACAGATCGAGGGGGTGCGCATCGTCAGCGAGGCCGGCGCTCCGCTGCGCATGGTGAACCCCTTTGGGCCCGCAGGGTGTATCGTCGGCTCCGGAGATGGGCCCAGTCGGCATGTGGACAGCCCGATCATCGAGATGGAGACCAAGCCGGGGCAGGTGATCGTTCTGTCGCCGGCGGTGTAGGGGCAACGGCGGGGGCAACGGCGGGACCGCTGCCGTCCGCCGTTCTCTGCGCACTGCGTGTCTCTGCGTCTCTGTGTTCGGCCGCTCCACTCGCCGCGCAGGCCGTCAGGCCCGCGCCACCGACAGCGGGAAGGCGCGCCGCCCTCCACCGCGCTCAGCCGACTCGCTACCCGCGTCGCCCGGAGGCCATCAATGCCCCAGTCCGCTCGCCCCAACGTCATCTTCGTCCTCACCGACGACCAGGGACCCTGGGCCGCCGGATGCTACGGCAATCCGGA
>CAYRFY010000776.1:0-3437 GCA_964423635.1 uncultured Armatimonadia bacterium
CGACCCCAGAACTTGATTCATCTGTGCAGAAGTCGGTGCATATGGGCATCTAGTGCGCGCTCTACGGTGGCCAAGACACCGGCCCGTGAGAGCGCACGTGCCCGCAGGGAGTATAGCAGCTTCGCGCGTCGCGATGCAAGCAACTGCCACTCGTCTCGGCGACTGTGCGAGAGCCCTGACCGCAGCCGCCGGCGGCTGGAAGAATCCGGGACCGAATGGTACAATCATACGGGGGGGCGCGGCTGCATCCGCTTGCGTCACCGGCCGGGACTTGCCGCGGGCCGCCCGGCCGCGTCCGAGGTTCGTCCCCATCCGAGGGCCGGGCGTTCACACCACAGGAGGCGTCAGGCGCATGTGTCGGTCTCGACCGCTGCAGGGCCTCTTTCGTGGGCTAATGCCACTGCTGACGGCTGTCTGGCTCGCCGCCGCATGCCACAGCCAGGTGGCCGTGGACAATGCGGACACCGTCACCTTGGCCGACGCCGAGTTCGCCGCGGCGCTTCAGGCCAACGAGGGGGGTGACTGGCAGGCGGCGATCGACCATTGGTCCCGGGCGCTGGAGTTGTACCGCAAGCAGCCGGAAGCCACCAAGCGCCAGGCCGTCTGCCTGATGGGCCTGGCCATGGCCCACCGCGGCCTGGAGCAGCACGCCCCGGCCGTGGAGGCGCTGACAGAGGCCATCGCACTGGTCTCCCGGCTTCCGGACACAGAGCGCCACAGGGCGGCCTGTCTGTTCTTCCTCGGACAGTCCTCCAGCGAGCTGGGCGACTGGGACCGGGCGATCGATGCCCTGCAGCAGGGCGCCGACATCTATGCCGAGATTCCGCAGGCCGAGCACTCCCGGGCCGAGACACTGTACTATCTGGCACTGGCGTATGGCGAACTGGGCCGGTATGAACGCCAGATCGAGGCCCTCACGCTGGCTCTCACCCTCTACGGGGAGGATGAGGGGACAACGCGTGCGCGCGCGGACTGCCTCAAGCAACTGGGGCCCGCCGAGGGGCACCTGGGTCGTCTCAGACGCGAGATCGAGGTGGTGCTGCAGGCCCTGGCGCTGTACGAGCTTGTCGAGGGCACCGAGGCCGATCGGGCCGACTGCCTGCTGAACCTGGGGGCGGCGTACGGCTATCTGGGTGATCACCAGCGGAAGATCCAAATCACGGACCAGGCCCTGGAGATGTATCGCGGGCTGCCGGACACGGAGATGGAGCAGGGACTCTGTCTGCAGAATCTCGGCGTGGCCTACGGCTATCTGGGCGAGCATCAGCGCTGCATCCAGCTCTGCCATGAGGCCCTTGCCCTGCTGCAGAAGCGGCCGGGTACGTCGGCGCAGCAGGCGCTGTGCCTGCGCACACTGGGGACGGCCTACGCCGACGTGGGCCAGGACGAGCAGTTCATCGCCTACACGGTGCAGGCTCTGGAGCTGTACCGGACGCTGCCGCACACCGAGCGCGACCAGGCGGCCTGCCTGAACAACCTGGGCATCGCCTACGGACGGCTGGGACAGCATGAGGCCCGCATCCGGCTGACACAGCAGGCCCTCGACCTGTACCGTGGCCTGGAGGGCACCGAGGCAGATCAGGCCGGATGCCTGCAGAACCTGGCCAATGCCCACAGCTATCTGGGCGACACCGCCAAGATGGTACGGCTCACCCGCGAGGCTCTAGCGCTGTACGAGAAGCTCCAGGGCACCGAGGCCGACCAGGCGGACTGTCACATTAACCTCGGAGTGGCCTACCGCGACAGCGACGATCTTGCGCAGAGCGCCGAGTGCTTCTTGAAAGCGGAGGGCATCTATCGCGTCATGGCCCGCGGGGTGCAGGAGAGCGAGGCGCGCTGGCTGCCGTCGGCGATGTATGCCGTGGAGGCGGGGCTGGCCAAGACACTCTGGAGGCAGGGGGATCTGTACGCGGCGTACCGCTACTTCGCACGGTCGACCAACATCATCGAGCATCTGCGGGGTCGGGCCGCCACCACTCTCGACCTCAAGACCTCCTTCTTCGCCCAGATGGCCTGGGTCTATGATGGCATCGTCGGCGTGCTGCATGACCTGGACCGACAGGGCCTGTCGGTGGATGAGGCCAGACTGGAGGAGACGGAGCCGGAGTTTTGGCGGGACCTGGGCCTCGAGGTCCCGCGGCTGTGGCGTGACTGGGACAGCTTCCCGGAGGCGATGGTCCATTACTCCGAGGGGGCACGGGCCCGGGCACTGCGGGACATGCTGGCCAACGAGCCCCTGGCGGTGGCGGATGACGGGACCCGGGAGCTGTGGGCACAGCTCAATGAGCTGGTGCGACAGGAGCGCCGCCTGCAGGCGGATCTGGCGGCGGCGGCCGGGGCGCCGGACGAGCAGACCCGGGCCCTGTGGCGGCGCTATCAGGAGGTGTTCGCCCGGCGCCAGGAGGTGGAGATGGCCTTCTGCACAACAGGCCTGGGGCAGTTGGCCGAGGCGCCGCAATCACGTCTTGCAGACTGGCAGGGGCTGATCGGCCCCAGTCAGGCCCTGCTGCAGTACCGGGTCCTGCCCGAGCGCACCCTGCTGTGGGTGATCACCGGACGGGGTATCGCCGGCTACGAGATCCCGGTGACCGAGGGCATTGCGGCCCCGGACGTCGAGGCCCTGGTGGCTCAGTGGATGGGAAGGACCGATGAGGCCGAAGCCTGCTCCGTGCTGGGACTGATGGGGCTGGTCGGACTGGCTCGGGAGCCGATGCAGGCGCTGGCCGACCGCAAGCTGCCGATGCTTCCGCCCGACGAACACCTGCGGGTCCTGGCCGTCCTGTACGACCTGCTGATCCGTCCGGCCGCCGGGGAGCTGCGGGCGCAGGGAGTGCAGCACCTCATCATCGTCCCCGACGGCCCATTGTACTATTTGCCCTTCGTCGCCCTGGTCGGTAACTTGCCCGAGGACATCTCCGATATCCCCGGCGGCTACTCATACGCTCACCTCAGGCTGCGCTACGCTCTTGACGACTGGGATATCTCCAGCCTGCCGTCGCTGAACATGCACCTTGCGATGCTGAAGCTTGCCGGGCAGCGTGGGGCTCCGGGACGGGGCCTGTGCGCCTTCGGTGATCCCGTCTTCAGCGGGAACGACCCGCGGCTGAAGGGTGCGGACACGGCGCTGGAGGCGGCGCGCCTGCTGTGGCACAGCGGAGTCTCACCGGCCGGAGCGATGGCGGCGCTGGCCGAACTACAGGGCGAACGAGGCGCCGGCCGGGGCGATGTCACAGCCCTGCAGCGCCTGCCCTTCAGCTATCTGGAAATGGAGTATGCTCTGGCGGCCTTCGGCGCCGACGTCAAACGCGATATCCGCACCACGCCGGGAGCGATGGACACCTGGGCCCCGAATCAGGGGTTCTGCGGTCTCGCCGCCGACGAGGCGCGCCTCCTCGACCCAAGGCTCGCGGACTACGGCGAAGTGCTCATCTCCACGC
>CAYRFY010000777.1:0-3434 GCA_964423635.1 uncultured Armatimonadia bacterium
CCCCGCCCCACAGGACCAGTCGATCACCGTATTGCTCTTTCAGCTTCTTCATGTCCATGGTGCCGCTGGCCTGAATCCCCTCGTAGCCATCGAAGCCGGCCTCGCACAGGTACGGCAGGGCTCCCCAGATGTTCCCGCAGCAGTGCTTGATGACGGTGAGCCCCAGCTCGTGGCCGCGGCGGACGTACTCTTTCCACCACGGCAATACGTGATCGCGCAGGATGGTCGGGTTGGCGAAGGTCCCGGTGGAGCTGCCCAGATCGGCACAGGGCATCACCGAATCCACGCCCTCCTCGGCATACCACGGAAGCTGGGCCATGCAGTGCTTGGCCTGCAGCTCGGCGGTCTTGGCATACAGCTCCGGGTGCAACGCGAGGTTGAGGTACTGGATCTCGTCGGTGGGGCCAACACCGGGGAAGCCCATGCCGCCGACACAGGTATTGATCCAGTGGGTGGCCTTCTTCTCTGCCACCACATGTCGGAGGACCTCCCAGCAGGAGTCCTCCGGCTTCTGCGGCGGGTTCTCCTCGAGCCGGTCGATCTGCTCCTGAAGCTGTTCCACCGTAGGAGGCTGATAGCCTTCGGTGTTGAGCGTGTAGGGCATGAGCTGCTCGGTGGTCTTCGAGACCCGATAGAGGTTTCCGGCGCCATCTCGGTACGTCTCGTGGTCCACCTGGTCCAGGGCCTGTGGGTGGCTGCCCGCGGCCGGGTTGAGGCCGACGGTGATGATGTCGAACCCGAGCGCGTCGGTGAGTTCGACGATGTCGCGCTTGTAGCTTTGGACGATCTCGTCCCGCTTGCCTTCCCACATCCCCCGGGTTTCCTTGATCTTGGCGTGCACCCACGTCTCTCGGCCCAAAACCATCTCGTAGATGTTGTAGTCGATGGAGTGCTCACCCCAGGGGACGAGGTCGGGCTCCTCGTGGCGCAGGGTAGTGATGACGCGCTGGCGTGGTAGCACCGGAGCGGCCTCCTGACAGGCAGGTATGTTGGACGTCGAGGGCCAACATTCGACAGATCGACAAGAGGACCTGCAAAGATGCGATCCGGGCCCCGTCCGCCCCACGGCATACCGCCCCTGGACGACCGAAGTTTCCTCGAGGAGGAACCGCATTGAACCGACAGTTGGGCGAGGCGCTGGGCCGGGTGCCACTGTTCGCCGCCCTCAATCAGGAGCAGCTAGACAAGCTGGCGGCCTCGGCCGTGGTGGAGGACTATCCGCGCGACCTGGAGCTGTTCTCGGTGGGTGAGACGGCTCACAGCTTCCTGCTGGTGCTTTCGGGTGCGGTGAAAGTCTATGCGCTCTCACCCGACGGGAGAGAGCACATCCTGCACATGGTCTCCGAGGGGGGGCTGGTGGGCGAGGGAGCCGTGTTCGGGCAGGGGACGTATCCGGCCTCGGCAATGACCGTGAGGGAGAGCACGGTGGCGCGCTTCGACCGCCGGCGCCTGGTGGAAGCACTCCGCGATGACCCCGAACTGGCGCTGGCCATGATCGCGGGCCTCTCGCAGAGGCTGCGACAGTTCGTGCAGGTGATCGAGGACCTCTCTCTGCGCGATGTCAGCGCCAGGCTGGCGCGCTTCATCCTGCAGAATTCCAGCGACGGGGAGTGTCGCCTGCCGGGGACCAAGACCCAGTTGGCGGCGCAGCTCGGAACGGTCCTGGAGCCACTCTCCCGGGCCCTGCGCAGGCTCCGCGAGGCCGGGCTGATACAGGAGCGCGGCGGCGCTCTCATCCTGCTCGACGAAGAGGGCCTCCGAGAGATCGTCGAGGGTCTGCGGGAGGTGTGAGGCGGCCGGGCCGACGGGCCTCGACGGTGGCTCTGGCCGCCGAGGACGCCAACTGCAGGAGTCTTACTTGCGGAACTGCGCCTTCAGAAGCCTTCCCAGTACCTGCAGGGGGCCGGACAGGTGCGGGATCAGCGGCCGGCGGCCGGACAGGGTGTCGCGATGCACCATGTCCTCTAGCTCGCGCTTCGGCGGCGCCGATGTCTCGCCCTCCGGGTACCCGATGGTGCAGAATCCGGGCAGCACATAGTCCTGAGCGATGCCGAGGATCGGCTTGAGCACGCTTTCCTTGAAGCCCCCGATCCAGCAGGTGCCCAGGCCGAGATCGGCCGCGGCGAGCATCAGGTTCGCCGCGGCGAAGATCGCGTCATCCCTGGCAAAGGGCGTCAGTCGACGGACACAGACCACAATCAGCGCCGGGGCCTGACGGATATGCGGCCAGCCCAGGCCCATGTAGCGTGAGTGCCTGCCGACCAGGTCCTTGACCTCGGGGTCGGTGACGATGATGAACTCCCACGGTTGGGAGTTCACGGCCGTAGGCGCCCAGCGGGCGGCCTCCACGACCTGCAGGAGCAGCTCATCGGGAACGGGGTCTGCCTTGTACCGGCGGACGCTGCGGCGTGACCGGGCAAGGTCGGCGAACGATTGCATCATGGCTACTCCGTCCGGGTGAATTGGCGAGCAGACGCCCGCTGGCGCCTGTGGGCGAGGCGACGAGGCAACGGCAGACGGCGGACCGACGACAGACGGCGAGGCGGTCGCTCGCGGTGTTCGCCGGGATCGCTATTCCATGCGGTCCGCCAAGCGGTCGCTGTCGTCGTAGAGAGCCTCCTTGATGCGCCCGATCGCCTTTGTCTCGGCGGTGAGGGCATCGCGGAGGATATTGGCGCCCTCTCTACGGCGCGCCGGGTCGCGAAGATTGCGCTCCTGGTCCATGCCAAACAGGCCCCGCAGCGCATCCCAGTTGCGGGACACGATATCGTACTGCTCGGCCGCGGCGGCCAGGTCGGCAGAGCCCGAAGAGTGCGCCACCTGCTGCACGAAATCGGCGGCCAGGGTCTTGGAGCGAGCCCAGGTGAGAATGCCCAGGGTCGCGGGATAGCCCAGCTCCAGGTCCATGTTGGCGAAGGCCGCGATCCACTGCTCGTAAGCGGCCCTGCCGGTGAGCAGCCCGGCCCGGCGGACGGAGGCGAACCACAGGACGGCCTCGGCCAGGGCACCGGCTACCAGCTCCCGGCGGGAAGGCGGCGCGCCGTGAGCGCCCAAGGTTACCATCTCACAGCTCGCCGGTCCCCGGAAGGCCAACTCCGCCGAGTTCACCGTCTGGTATTCACCGGTCCGCGCCACCGCATTGCGGCACAGCAGCTCCTCGTCGCCCACATAGCCCGCCACAATTCCCCAGTCACCCCAGCCCTCGGTGCCCACGGCCAGCACGGGCCTGCCGGCATCGATCTCGTGGTGGATCAGTGCCAAAGCGCCCTCCCGGGTCATCTCCCGGAGATAGCAGCGATCGATGCCCAGAGCGTCCAGTCCCTGGAGCATCGTGGCCGCGGTCTCGGCGAAGGGCGCGTCCACGTCGGGCCCGGGACCCGAGCACAGGAACCGCCACGCCTCGCCCGAGACGCCGCTGAGGTAGGCCAGATCGA
>CAYRFY010000778.1:0-3426 GCA_964423635.1 uncultured Armatimonadia bacterium
CCCACCAACGGCAAAGGACCAACGGCGGCGGGCTCGAAAGCCCGCCCCACCAACGACTAAGGACCAACGGCGGCGGGCTCGAAACCCCGCCCCACCAACGACAAAGAGCGAACGGCGGCGGGCTCGAAACCCCGCGCCACCAACGGCAAAGGACCAACGGCGGCGGGCTGGAAACCCCGCCCCACCAACGACAAAGGACCAACGGCGCGAGACCGCCGGCAAAGGTGACCTACAGCCCGATCGCCTTGCCCTCCATTTGCGGTGTGGGCCTTTGTCCCAGAGCCCGCAAGATCGTGGGGGCGGTATCCATCAGGTGTCTGCCATCCACCCGGCAGCCGCCGTGCTCCCCCGGGGGAGCGTAGACGTAGAGGCCGTCGTAGTCGTGGACACAGTCATCCGGACCGATCTCCGTGTCCTGCGAGTACAGCTCGCCATGGCCGATATCCTGCCCCGCGCGCCAATACAGGTCGTCGAAGTATACGGTCAGGTCCGGGGCATCCTTCACGTGGGGGCCGTTGTAGATCTCCTCGGGCCGCAGGGCCCGCGTGGCCATCTTCCGCCCACGGTCGTCTGGGATCGCCTCCAGCCTACGGATCAGATCGTCGCGGAGGCTCTCGAACTCCCCCGGGGCGATGGTGCCCTGCGGCTCGCGGCCCGCGACGTTGAGAAAGACCCGGCAGTGGTACCCACCCCAGGCCCAGGCCGCGGTCTGCTCCCAGTCCACCAGCGCCTCGTCGAAGCGCGTCGGCCCCTCGGGCTGCGTCTTGAGCGTGAGGAGCCCTTCCCGGATCAGCCATTCGTTCACCGAAAAGGAGCCCTCCATCCGCTTGGCCCCGTGGTCGGAGACCACCAGCACCGTGGCGTCGGGGCCGGCCATCTGACACAGGGCGCCCAACTGCTCGTCCAGGAGCCGATAGTAATCCTGCAGGCTGCTCTCGAAAGGATTGCCGGGCTCGTACTTCCGGTGCTGCGGGTCGGCGTACTTCCAAAACCCGTGGTGAAGACGGTCCGGGCCCATGTAGACCATCAGGAACAAGTCCCACGGGCCCTGCTCCGAGAGCAGGTACTTGGCCACAGCGAAGCGCTTGTGGGTCATCTCGTAGATACGGTCCAGCAAAGCGCGCTTGTCCGGCGAGCGGAAGTTGTCGCAGTCGATGACGTACCCGTCCGCCACCCGCTCGATCTCGGGCTTCAGCCCGTGCGGATAGGTGTACTGGCTCTCAGTGCTCGGCGTCAGAAAGCTCGAGACCATGACGCCATTGATCGGTGCGACAGGGTATGTTTGCGGCACATTGAGCACACAACAGCGTTTGCCCACGTCCGACAGCAGGTCCCACACACGCGGCACCCGCACCGCCCGGGAGGTGGCGATGTACCTGTCGTCATACGTGCCCACCGTGCGATTGCGGAAACCGAAGAAGCCCAGCCGGCCCGGGTTTTGCGAGGACAGCATGCTCGACCAGGCCGGGACGGTGATGGGCGGATCGGTGCTGCGCAGGGTCCCGAAGGCGCCGCGCCGCATGAGCGCGTCGAGATTGGGCATATAGGGGCGCCAGAGCTCGAAGACCTCCTTCGGAGGCGCACAGTCCCAGCCGATGACGAGCACCTTCGCGCGGGTTGCCGATGCCATGGGCCTTGAGGACTCCTGGGACGTTCGGGTGCAGCCGGTGGGTGCGGTTGCCGTCGACGCAGGTGCTCTGAACTCTGTCCACTCCGTGGAGAGGGCCGGGGAGAGGTGCCGTTGCCGTTCCTGGGACCGCGGGCGTCTCGCCCGCATTGCCGTCCCTCCCCGTGTCCCCCGCCATGTCCCTCGATGCCGACGGCGACGCCGGATGATGAGACGACAGTCATCCGGCCTCGCCAGACCGCAACAAAGCCGCTCAGGACACAAACGGGTCCTCGAAGCTGCGGATGACCTCGAACACCTCGGGCCGCATGATGTGCGGGTCCGGAGCGACCCCGTTGAGGATCCCATTGCGAATCAGCGTCCCGCTGAAGGGGATCTGCTGCTCCTCGCCGTGGGGGCAGGTGCGGTTGCTGGCCACCTGCTCGCAGACCTTGCAGTACCAGAAATCGCCGCGAATCGTCACCGGCTTGATCTCCAGGTCGGCGAACTCCGGCTTGTCGAACATCTCGATGGCCTCTTCCTCACCGTAGTACTTGCCCACTCCGGCGTGGTCGCGACCGATGATGATGTGGCTGGCCCCGTAGTTCTTGCGCATGATGGCATGCATGATGGCCTCCTTGGGCCCTGCATAGCGCATCTCGGTGGGCAGGATGTTGAGAAACACCCGGTCGGGCGCGAAATAGTGCTCGATGATGGTCTGATAGGCCTTGAGAATCACGTCATCACGGAAGTCGCCGGGCTTCTTCTTGCCGATGATCGGCTGGATGAACAGGCCGTCGAAGAACGACAAGACGGTCTTTTGCATGTCTTCGTGCCCGGCGTGGGGGACATTGCGGGTCTGGAAGGCACACACCGTGTTCCAGCCGCGCTCGGAAAAGGCCGCTCGCGTCTCGGCCGGGAACAGATTGTAGTCCGCATAGGGCCCCCGGTCGTTGTCCAGCAGGTCGATGGTGCCGCCCAGCAGATAGTCGCCGCGCTTGTGGTAACCCGCCACTCCCGGGTGGTTGGTATCATCGGTGCCGAACACGGCTTTGGCCGTGGCGGCCTTATCCCAGGGGTAGACCTCGGACAGGTGCAGGATCGCCAGAGGGGCCTCGGCGCCGCTGACCACGAGTGCGTAGTCCTTCCCGGCCTCGTAGCTCCCGGCGTCCGCCACGTCCAGCATGATCGGGATCGTCCAGGCGTAGCCGCTGGTGAGCTTATTGCTCTGACAGATGCTGGCCAGGTCGGCCTTGCCCACGAATCCCTCGATAGGAGAAAACACGCCGCGAGCGATGTTCTGCACATCGCGGCCTGTGTCGTAGTCCACGGTGATCCTCGGCAGGCCGGCGGCCTGCTCGCGACCTGCGCTCAGTGCGTCCCCGGTCAATACGCGGTCCGTCAGCTTGCCGCCATGTGGAGCGATCATCAGCAGTCTCCTGTGCCTTGGGGTGGTCGCGACGACGACTACAGGTATCCCAGGGAGCGCAGCCGGTCCTTGACGGCTTCAAGCTCCTGCGGATCGTAGGGCTCTTTGTCGTCTATCCGACCATGGGTTGAGACGATGTCGCGGAGCACATAGACAACGAAATCGGTGACCGAATCATACCCGGCGCCGTCGATGACGGTCTTGATCTTCTCATACAGCGGCCGGGGGATCTTGATGGTGACCTTGTCGCTTGCCGGTGACTTCGTTGCCATGGAAATGCACTCCTATAGCACTCTTAGGAGAGTGTAATAGGAGTGCAGCGCCCTGTCAAGAGGAGATGGGGGTTGTTGTGAAAGCCAAAATTGAACCATACACTTTTCAGGGAATGCTC
>CAYRFY010000779.1:0-1836 GCA_964423635.1 uncultured Armatimonadia bacterium
ATGATGGCTCTGCGGTCAGGAACTGGCCCCCCTCCTCCCGTCTCGCCGGTCGTATCGGCGAGTAAGGGAGAGGGGGGAGGCCCGAAGGGCCGGGGGGTGAGGTGCCGTTGACGTGGGCTGGGCGGTTCCCCCTCACTCGCAAGCGCCCCGCAGGGGCGCCCGACGCTCCCGGTCATCCCGCACGGCGGGACTGGAAGAGGTGAACGACCGCCGTCCCCGTCCCTGTCGTTGCCGTCGCTGCCGTCGCCGTCTCAGCCGTCCCAGCCGTTCCCGCCGTCGCCGTACCAGCCGTTCCCGCCGTCGCCGTCACTGCCGTCGCCGTTCCTGTCACCTGTCACCTATCCATCACCTGCCACTTCGGAGGTCTGCACCATGCAAGAGCACTGGCGCATGTACATTGAGGGAGAGTTCTGTGACGCAACCTGTGGTAAGACGACCGACGTCATCGACCCGGCGACGGAGGCGCCGATCGCGCAGATTCCGTATGATGAGGATGGCCGCGACGTGGCCCGGGCGGTCTCCGCCGCTGCCGGGGCCTTCGAATCCTGGCGCGTGACCAACGCCTGGGAGCGGGCGGCCATCCTGCGTCGAGGAGCCGATCTGATCCGCGAGCGCGCCGATGACATAGCCCAGACCATGTCGCGGGAGGTGGGCAAGCCGGCCGCCGAGGCACGGGGCGAGATCCTGGCCTCCGCCGCGCAGTTCGAGTGGTTTGCCGAGGAGGCCAAGCGCGTCTACGGCCGCTGGGTGCCCGCGAGCAAGGACGGGGCGCGCCGCTGGGTGCTCAAGGAGCCACTGGGCGTCTGTGCCGCGGTGACGGCCTGGAACTTCCCCGTGCTGCTGCCGGCGAGGAAGATCGCCGCGGCCACGGCGGCGGGCTGCACCATCGTGGCGCGGCCCTCGACCCATGCCCCGCTGTGCGCCTGCGAGGTGATCGGCTGCCTGCATGACGCCGGCTTCCCGCCGGGAGTGGTGAATCAGGTGATGGGGCCCGCCTCGGTGCACAGCCCCGAGCTCCTGGGCAATCCGGTGGTCCGCAAGATCAGCTTCACCGGCTCCACCGAGGTGGGACGCAGCCTGATGCGGGGATCGGCCGAGCAACTCAAGCGCCTGTCCCTCGAGCTGGGAGGCAGCGCCCCCGTCCTGGTCTTCCCGGACTGCGACGTGGATCGCGTGGCCGAGGCCAATGTGCGCGGCAAGTTCCGCAATAATGGGCAGGTCTGCATCGCCGCCACGCGGTTCTACGTGCACGAGTCCATCTACGAGCAATACCTGGAGCGCGTCATCGCGCACACCGAGAGCCTGCGAGTGGGCAACCCGGCGGTCCGGGAAGTGGACTGCGGCCCGCTGGTCTCCGCCTCGGCGGTGGAGCAGATGGAGAGATTCGTCGCCGACGCCACGGCCAGGGGTGCCCGGGTGCTGACGGGTGGCAGGCGCCCCGAGGGGCCCGGCTTTGACAAGGGCTTCTGGTTCTTGCCCACCGTCATGGTGGACGTTCCCGGAGGCGCGCGCCTCACCTGCGAGGAGATCTTCGGGCCGATCATGCCTATCTTCCCCTTCTCCACACAGGAGGAAGCCCTCCAGCTTGCCAACAACACCTCATACGGCCTGGCTTCTTACGTCTTCACCCGCGACCTGAACAGGGCCATCGAGATCTGCGAGGGCCTGCAGTTCGGCATCATCGGCCTCAACGACATGACCCCGGCCACGGCCGAATGCCCCTTCGGCGGCATGAAGGAATCGGGGATGGGCCGAGAGGGCGGGGCCGAGGGGATCGAGGAGTACCTGGAGACCAAGTACGTCTCGGTGGGGATGGGGTAGCGGGGGCCGCCGGCC
>CAYRFY010000779.1:1936-3415 GCA_964423635.1 uncultured Armatimonadia bacterium
GGGGCCACGGGCCCCAGACCCCGTATGCTACGCGGCCGAGGGCCGACCGCCCTCTGCCGGCCATCACCCACAGGGAAGGACTCTCACTGATGAGCAAGCACACCTGCTTGATGATCGGCGCCGGCGGCATGGCCGGGGCCTGGATCCGCAGCTTCTTTCCCGCGTTTCCAAAGCGCGTGGAGATCGTCGGGCTCGTCGATGTGAACCGGGAGCCCCTCGAGGCCTCCGGCGACTTCCTCGGCCTGCCCGCCGAGCGCCGCTTCACCTCACAGGAGGAGGCCTTCGACAAGATCGAGGCGGAATTCTGCTGCATCGTCACCCCTCCCGCCCATCACGAGCTCTCGGTGCGCCTGGCGACTGAGAGCGGCATGGATATCCTCAGCGAGAAGCCCATCGCCGACACCTGGGACGCCTGCGGGCGTATCGTGCGGATGGTCAGGGACGCGGAAGTGAAGATGATGGTGACCCAGAACTATCGCTACACCCCGCGGATCCTCACCTTCAAGCAGATCTTGACAGAGCAGCGTCTCGGGCGGTTGAACTACCTGATGGGGCGCTTCGCCGCCGACTATCGCCGCTACGGGGCCTGGGGGCACTTCCGCCACGAGATCCCGCATTCGCTGCTGGTGGAGGGCTCGGTGCACCACTTCGACCAGTTGCGCAACCTCGCCGGCGCCGACTGCAAGACCATCTTCGGGCGCGAGTGGAACCCGGAGTGGAGCAGCTTCAAGGGCGAGAGCAATGCCCTGTATCTCCTGAGCTTTGCCAACGGAGTGCCTGCCAACTACGAGGGGAGCTGCAACGCCGCGGGGCACCAGACCAACTGGCACCACGAATACTATCGGGCCGAGTGCGAGGGCGGAGCGATAGTACTCGACAGCGACGACCGTGTCTGGCTCCAGGAGTACACTCCCGGGCAGGGGATGAAGCTGACAGAGGTCCCACATGTGCAGCCATCGTGGCAGGGCCACGTGGCGATTGTAGGCCAGTTCCTGGATTGGCTGGACGGTGGTGAGGAGCCGGAGACGGCGCTGTGCGGCAACATCAAGAGTGCCGCCATGCTCTTTGGCGCGATCGAGGCCTCCGCAAGTGGCTTGCCGGTGGACGTGGAGGCGAAGGTCGCCGAGCTGCTGCGCTAGCGCGACAACGGCAGACGGGGAGCGGCAATGCGGGCGGGACCCCCGCGGTCCCAGGAACGGCGGGGCCGTAGCCGTCTCCCCCTCCTCCCGTCGCCCGCGGGTGTTTGCGGGCGTAAGGGACAGGGGGGCTGGGGGCGTGAGGCCGCTCCCGCCCTGCGGGACCGTTGGCCGTCCGGTCCGGAGGACCGTTGATGCCGCGCAGCGGCGTCGCCCAGCGACGGGCTTCAGCCCGTCGGGCCGCTAGCGGCCCTAACGGCCAACACCAACGGCCGGCGGGCCTGGAGCCCCGCCGGCACGGTGGCTCTCATCACTGTGTGCCCACGGCCTGGTGGGTACTCGG
>CAYRFY010000780.1:0-3384 GCA_964423635.1 uncultured Armatimonadia bacterium
ATGGAGGACGGGGGCTGCCGCATCAGCCTAACCGACGGCGTCTACCGCGCTCAGCCGGGATGGGAGCAAAGCCCGGTGGCCGGTGTCACCTGGTACGGGGCGAAGGCCTACTGCGCGCACTACGGCCTGTCCTTGCCCACGGAAGCGGAGTGGGAGTACGCGGCCAGAGGGCCCCAGAGTCGGGACTATCCCTGGGGAAGTGGCTGGGACGCGGCCAGGGTCGCCGCATCCGGCGCACTCCCGGTGGGCGGCCTTCCCGAGGGCGCCAGTTGGTGTGGAGCGCTGGACATGGCCGGTGGGGTGTGGGAGTGGTGCAGCGGCTGGTTCTCGGCGGACTACTACGTCTCATCCCCCGTAGACGACCCCCCGGGACCGGAGAGCGGATCGCTATCGGTACTCCGCGGGGGCGGCGGCAGCCTCACAGGCCGCAGCGCGTACCGCTATCCGAGCGAGCGAGACCAGGCAAGCAACAGCGGCTTGCGGCCGGTGCACAGAGGAGGGGGGTAGGGCGGCTGACGACCGGGAAGGGCGAAGCTACGACATCGTCTTGCCGGAGCGTCCCCGCCGACCGACGGTACGGTCCCGGCGGCGGCCGTAGGCCTCTCCTGAGCGTCGTCCAGCGAAGGAGAGGGACAGCGGACCCACGGCCCGCAGGGAGCGGCGACGTTGCCGTAGGCTGAATAGTCTCGCTGGAGAGAGTCGTCTCCGTGCGGCGCGTGACTTGTCACGCGTTGCACGGCGGCGAACGGCCGCAGATTGGCGTGCAGTCGTTGGCACGCCAATCTGCCGCCTGTGTCGGGAGACAGCTCGGCCACGGCGTGGGAGATCGAGCAGGGAGCCGAATAGACGGGGTCTGGGGCCTGTGGCCCCCAAACGATCCGCAGGATCGTCGAGGTGCGGGGCAGAGCCCCGCGACGTTATCCGTGTGCCGTACCGTGGAGAGCCCCGCGACGTTGTCCGTCCGCCGTGCCGTGGAGAGCCCTGCGACGCTATGCGTCTGGCGTCAGTGTTGCCTTCGCCTCCCGCATCGCCCTCACTCCCCCGCATTCCCCTCCACTCGGCACGCCTCGATGAGCCCCTCGTGGCTCTCGCCCATCAACGCGGCGCAGCCGGCGGCGATGTTGTCTCGAAACACGCTGGGACAGATGCGGCCGATGGCGTCGGGGAAGAGGGAGAACGCCACCGCCCCCTCCTCGTCGAAGCCCGAGAGCTGGTTGCCGATGATCTGGAAGGTGCCGTGCACCTCCACCGCCGCCTTCACCCCCTGGGTACCACCGCGCGTGAGGGTGTTGCGCGAGAAGATCGAGGTGGCGCCGCCGTAGCTATCGAGGATCACCGGGTGCAGGCAGCCGGTGATGGTGTTGCTGTGCAGATTCCAGTTGGCCTCCGGGGGGAAGACCTCGAAGCGGTCGCCTACCGCCGTGGAACACGGCTCCTGCATCTCGAAAGCAAAGGTCTCGGGGTCGGAGGCGGTGATGACCGAGACGGTGCCCTGCTGCGCCCCGCTGAGCCAGGCCAGATACCAGCCTCTGTACAGGTGGCTGTCGGCCCGCAATGCCGGGAGGTTCCCCACCTCGGGCCGGAAGATCGTCGGGCCGAGGATTTCCTTCACCCGCGATTGCACCCGGCCGGTCTCGATCCCCTGCCCGCAGTTGCGGATCAGGTTGCCGTGGACGGTGACGTTCTGCGCCGGCTCGCGAATCCGGATGCCCGTGACCACCGGGTCGCAGGCGCCCCTCACGTAGATCTGATTGTCCCCGATGAGCGTGTCCGAGGCGGTGACGAAGATGGCGTGGCGCGCCCTGGATTCCTCCGCCACGGAGGTCATGTCGAAGATGTTGCCCGTAATGGTGGTATTGGACGAGGGATAGTGGGTCTCATCCGCCCGGCTCAGGGCCTCCACCGCCGAGGAGCCGAAGTTGACGAACAGGTTGTTGCGGATGAGGACCTGGGTGGCGCCGCTGCAGGTGCGGATGGCGCAGCCGCCGTAGGGCGTGAGGCTCTCGAAGACGTTGTCGGCGATGATGTGCTGCCCGGCCCCCAGCGCCGGGTAGGTTGAGTCCCGATTGGCCTCGCCCAGGTTGCCCATGGCCACGGTGCCGGCATTGCGCACGTAGTTGCCGATGAAGCGGACGAAGCGCGAGGCCCCCTCCCAGGCGCAGCCGCCCACGTCCACGATGCGGCACTGCAGGACGCTGGTGTTTTCCGGGCCGCAGGTGACGTCATTGAAGGCATTGCGCCCCAGGTCGGTGGCCGAGCAGCGCAGGTACGTGATGCCCGTGGAGTTGGTGGTTCCTGCCGCGGTCAGACCCCGGCCCTTGCAGGCGGCGACGAAGCACTCCGAGGCCATCCGCGTCCCGTGGCAGTTTTCAACCAGCGCGCGTTCGGTGCCGCTGATCGTGGTGGCATTGCAGTTCTTGGCCGCGAAGCCCCAGAAGTAGCTGGAGCCCCGGGTGGGGATGTGCCCGCATTGGTCCCGGGCCTCGAAGCCCGAATGGCCGCAGAAGGTCAGATTCCGCAGCGTGATCTCGCTACCGTTGACGCTGGTTAGGCAGGCGCCCTCGCCGTCGCTGATGTCGATCGTGGTGTGCACGGGGTTGGTGCCCTGGATGGTGAGGCCCTGCGGATTGGGCACCCGCAGGCCCCGCGAGAGCCGGTACCGCCCCGGAGGGATCAGGATATTGCAGCGGCTCTTGAGCGCGAGGTCGATGGTGGCCTGCAAGGCCGCGTCGTCGCAGTGCTTGACCACCGCATCCGGGGCCGACCGCGTCGGGGCATCCTTGAGGGTCAGCACATTGCCCTCGATCTTCTCTATGGTGGTCATGAGCTGGCCGCGGGCGGCGAAGACCACGGTGTACCCCTGCTCCCATTCGAACTCGCCAAACCGCACCTCGATGCCGTCGCGCAAAGGCTGCCAGTCCCCGCTGATCTCCGTTTCAGGGCTCCAGGTGCGGCAGATGTCCTCCGACCAGCGGAAGCTCTTGGTGCCCTGGGCCACGTCGAGCACGAGGATGAGCCAGTCGCCCTGGTCGCCGTTGTAGCCCCTGATCTCCGCCCTGTCCTGCAGCGGCACCTCCCAGGCCACCTTCCCCCGCGGGCCCCACAGCGTCCGCTTGGTAATGCGAGGATTGCAGCGCGAGATCATCACTCCCTCGCCCTCGCGGAAGTCGCCGGGATCGGCCACGGTGATCTGCTTTTGGTCGGCGGTGGTGGTCGCCGTGGTCTCGTAGTCCGAGCCGGAGGCGCTGAAGTCTCGGGCATTGAGCCAATCGCCCGGCGCGACGGCGGGCGTCTGTGCCTGGGTGTGGACGGCCGCAACCGCGAGCAGCGCGAGGAGGCAGAGTGGATAGCACATGGTGAGTGGGGCCCTTTCGTGGTTATTGG
>CAYRFY010000781.1:0-3381 GCA_964423635.1 uncultured Armatimonadia bacterium
CCAGCCCGCTGCCTTTGCCGTACCGGCCGTTGACCGCCGTCGCCGTACCCGCCGTTGACGTCGCCGTTGACTCGTGACTCGCGACTCGCGACTCGCCGACCCGCAGACTCTCCCCCCGAGGCCCCCATGCCCAAGACCACCTACGACGTGCGCGTCGAGCCCCACGTATCGATCCCCATGCGCGATGGTGTGCGACTGTCGGCACACCTGACGCGGCCGGTGGCCGAAGGGGCGTTCCCGGCGGTCATCGAGTATTCGCCGTACCGCAAGGGGGTGTACAGCGAGCCGCCCGCGCGGTTCCGGCGTCTGGCCGAGCAGGGCTATGTGGTGGTCCAATACGACGTGCGCGGCACCGGAGACTCGGAGGGCTTCACGACCGATGTGTACCAGGACCCGGAGCGTCAGGACGGGTACGATGTGGTGGAGTGGGTGGCGGCTCAGCCGTGGTGCGATGGGAGTGTAGGGATGTGGGGGATTTCCTATTGTGGGGTGGTGTGCTGGCAGGTGGCGGCGCAGGCGCCGCCACACCTCAAGGCGATCATCGTGCGGTCCGGCACCGACGATGTGTATACGGAATGGACCAATCCGGGCGGCCTGCCCAGACCGTACATGTACGAGAACTACGCCCCGCTGATGACCGCATACAATCTGGCACCTCCGAGCCGCGAGCTGGTGGGCGAAAAGTGGGCCCGGATGTGGCAGGAGCGTCTGGAGAACAGTGTCCCGTGGGGGATCGGCTTCATCGAGCACCTCACCGACGGCCCGTACTGGCGGCAGCGCTCCGTGCGCCCGGACTACGACAGGGTCAAGTGCGCGGTATTCGTGATCGGTGGCTGGGCGGATTGGTACTATCACCCGCTGCTGCGGGCCTTTTCCGCCCTGAGTGTGCCCAAGCGTGCGCTGATCGGTCCCTGGTCGCACATGTGGCCGGAAGACGCTATCCCCGGCCCGCGTATCGACGGCGTCCGGGAATGCCTGAGGTTCTTCGACCATTGGCTGAAAGGCATTGACACGGGGCTAATGGATGAACCACCGGTGACGCTCTTCATCCGCGAGTATCGCGAGCCCAGTGTGGTCTATACCGAGGATGTGGGGAGCTTCCGGTATGAGGACAACTGGCCGCCCGCACGGGCGCAGGCCATGAGGCTGCATCTGGGAGACGGCGACCTGCTGTCCGAGGCTCCGGGTGAGGAGCAAAGCGACAGTCTGAAGTACGATCCGACGGTGGGGGTGGCGGCCGGCAAGCACGGCGGCGGGGCCTTTCCCCCCTGGGGGATGCCGCTGGACCAGCGCAGCGATGAGACGAAGAGCCTGTGCTACACCTCCAGGGCGCTCAGGCAAGATCTGGAGGTCGTCGGCGTCCCGCAGGCCACTTTGCACGTACGGTCGACGGCCGGTATCGTCGGCTTTGTGGTCAAGCTCTGTGACGTGGCGCCCGACGGCACCTCCTCGCTGGTGACCAAGGGCTACCTGAACGCCACCCATCGGGGCTCCCACGAGCGGCCGGAGGCTTTGGTGCCCGGGGAGGCGTACGAGCTTGGGATCGAGCTGCTGGCCTGCGCCTACCGTTTCGCTGCGGGCCACCGCATCCGTCTGGACATCACATGTGCGGATTTCCAGAACGCCTGGCCCACCCCGGAGCGGTGCACGGTGACGGTCCTGCGGGGCGGAGCGCACGCCTCCCATCTGGTGCTGCCCGTCACACCGGCTTCGGAGACGGACCTGCCGCGCCCGGACCTGCTGCCCTCCCCCTATCCGCTGCCCACATTGCACGAGCTCTCACGCCCGCAGTACACGGTGACATCCGACCTGGCCAATGACACGGTGACGGTGGGTTACGTCACCGGGTCGGGCGCCGGAGTCAACCGCTCTCGGTTCACGGTGTCGCGGGCAGAGCCGGCCAAAGCGGTGGTCGACTCAGGCTATCGCATGGAGATCTCGCAGTTCGGCGAGGAGATCGTCATCGAGACGCAGACCCTCACCTCCAGCGATGCCCTGGCCTTCTACCATCAGGTTGAGGCTCAGATCAAGGTGAACGGGAGGGAGCACTACCGCAAGAGCTGGCAGGTCTCTGTGCCGCGGGGGCTGGCATAGGCGGGGGCGTTGGGTGGGTCTCCGGAAGCGGTACGGAGCGCTGCGTACGAATGGGGTCCGGGCGACCCGTCTCCCGGCGGGGTGCGGGGCAGAGTCCCGCGGTGCTCGCCGTCTGGGCAATCGCCGCTCTGACTTCCGGCGTCCTGCTTCCCGCCGGCGCCCTGGAGAAGGTATGCCTCTGCGCGTCGAGGAACATCTTCTATCTCGGGGCCAAGACCATTGCAGGAGCAACGAACCATGGCTAACTCAAAGGTAGCTCTCGCTACTGCCGCACATCCTGATGACGTGGAGTTCATGATGGCGGGGACTTTGTCCCTGCTGGCCGATGCCGGGTATGAGTGTCATATCTTCACGATCGGGAACGGCAACTGCGGGACGGCAATCCACACACACAATGAGATCGTGAGGCTGCGAGGCGCGGAAGGTCACGCGGCTGCGAAGGTGATCGGCGCCACGTATCACGAGGGGCTCGTGAATGACATCGAGATCTTCTACGAGGACGAGCTGCTCCGCCGCGTGACCGCCGTCATCCGTGAGATCCAGCCGGAGATCGTGCTGACCCAATCGCCGCAGGATTACATGGAGGACCATCAGAACTCCAGCCGCCTGACGGTAAGCGCCTGCTTCTGCCGCGGCATGCGCAACTGGGTCAGCCGCCCGTCGCTGGAGCCCACTGCGCAGGACGTGTACCTGTACCACGCCAATCCGTACGGGAACCGCGACGGCATGCGGCAGCTCATCCAGCCCGGAATCTTCGTGGACATCAGCGACAAGATCGAGGTCAAGGAAGAGATGCTGCGCCGCCACGCGACGCAGAAGGACTGGCTGGATGTGAGCCAGGGCAAGGACTCATACCTGCACGCCATGCGGGAGATGTGTGCCGAGGTGGGGCAGATGGCGCCGACGAAGGTCCCGTATGCCGAAGGGTTCCGTCAGCATCTGCACGTGGGCCTGTCGGCGGAAGATGGCGACAAGTTGGCGGAAGTGCTGGGGGGCAAGGTGCAAAGGGCCGGTTAGGCCGGAGGCCGGGAACAGTTCAGGGACCGGGGTGCCCGCGGGCACCCCGGTCCCTGTCGGTTTGCGCGACCCGCCCCACCGGCGGCGCTGGGGGCGGCGATGGGGTTGCGTTTCTGGAGGTCCGGCCGGAAAGCGGCTTCCGTCGTGTGGATGTCATCCTGGAGCGCCGGCGTCACAAGTCCGGGCGGCGCAAGCTCGAGCTTGTGCCGCTTGGGCGAAGGATCCCCTGGCATTCAACGGGATTCTTCGCTATCTCGCTACGCGAGATTG
>CAYRFY010000782.1:0-3360 GCA_964423635.1 uncultured Armatimonadia bacterium
TCGCCGGTGTGTGGCCACGGCCTGGATGGTGCTCGGCCGACGACACGGCACGCGGTAGCAGCACCGAGTTGACGGATCTACGCCGAGGAGCCGGGCACGCTCTGAGCCTGCACCCTCGCGATGAACTCCTCCAGCGGCTGGGGTCCAAGGTCTCCCTGCTCGCGGTCGCGAACGGCCACCGCCCCGGCCTCTTGTTCCTTGTCCCCGACGATACACATGTAGGGGACCTTCTGCATCTCGGCATTGCGGATCTTGTTGCCCAACGTGCCGCCGAAGCGGTCCAGCTCGACGCGAATGCCCTCGGCCTGCAGGCGCGCGGTGACCTGCTCGGCATAGGGCAGGTGGCGGTCGGTGATGGGAAGCACCGAGACCTGCACCGGCGCCAGCCACAGCGGGAAGGCGCCGGCGTAGTTCTCGATCAAGACGCCCAGGAAGCGCTCGATGCCGGCCAGCACCACGCGGTGGACCATGACCGGCCGATGCGGCTGGCCGTCCTCGCCCACATAGGTGATGTCGAAGCGCTCCGGTTGGGTGAAGTCGCACTGGATCGTGGGGCACTGCCATAGACGGCCGATGGCGTCCTTGACCTTGATGTCGATCTTCGGCCCGTAGAAGGCCCCGCCGCCCGGGTCCTCCTCGTACTGAAGTTCGTTGGCCTCGAGGGCCTCCACCAGCTTGCCGGTGGCCAACTCCCACTGGGCGTCGGTACCCACGGACTTCTCGGGCCTGGTCGCCAGGTAGACCTTGTACTCCGGGAAGCCAAAGGTGCGCATCATGAAGGCGGCAAAGTCGATGACACCGGTGAGCTCGTCGAGGAGCTGGTCCTCGCGGCAGAAGATGTGGGCATCATCCTGCGTGAAGCCGCGCACGCGCATGAGCCCGTGGAGCACACCCGCCCGCTCGTGGCGATAGACGGTGCCCAGCTCGAAGTAGCGGATCGGCAGGTCGCGGTAGCTGCGGGTGTGGGTCTTGTAGATCAGGATGTGGCCCGGGCAGTTCATGGGCTTAATGCCGTACTCTTGCCCGTCCACCTCGGTGAAGTACATCGGGTACCCCTGCTGGCGGTGGCCGGAGGTGTACCAGATATCACTCTTGATTAGATGTGGGGTGCGCAGAAGCTGATAGCCGCGCTTGACGTGCTCGGCGATGGAGAAGTCCAGAACCTGCTGGCGGAGCATGGCGCCCTTGGGGTGGTAATACGGCAACCCGGCCCCGGCCTCCTCGTGGAAACTGAACAGGTCCAGCTCGCGCCCCAGCTTGCGATGGTCGCGGCGCTTGGCCTCCTCGATCAGGTCCAGATGCTGCTTTAGCAGCTTGGCCTCCGGATAGGCCGTGCCGTAGATCCTCTGCAGCATGGGGTTGTTCTCATCTCCGCGCCAGTACGCCCCGGCGACGGAGGTAAGCTTGAAGGCCTTCAGAGCGCCGGTGTTCGGCAGGTGCGGACCGGCGCAGAGGTCCATGAACCCGTCGTGCTCGTACAGACTGATGGGCCCACCCTCTTCGGCGATGCCCTCGATCAACTCCAGCTTGTACGGGTTGTCCTTGAACAGCTCCCGCGCTTCCTCGACGGAGACTTCGCGACGCACGAAGGGCACCGCCGCGTCGACGATCCTCTGCATCTCGGCCTCGATGCTGGCCAGGTTCTCGTCGCTGAAGGTCACGTCGGTGTCGAAGTCGTAGTAGAAGCCGTCCTCGATGGCAGGGCCGATGGTCAGCTTGCTCTTGGAAAACAGCCGCAGCACCGCATCGGCCATGACATGCGACGCCGAATGCCAGTACACGTGCTTTCCTTCCGGGCTGTCGAAGGTGCAGATAGCCAACTCGGCGTCCTGTTCGATCGGTGTGCTGAGATCTACCAGCTTCCCGTCCAGCTTGCCCGCGACGGCGGCCTTCGCCAGCCTCTTACCGATCTGCTCGGCGACCTGCAGGACGGTAGTCCCCCTCTCACACTCTTTGATGGATCCGTCCGGCAGCGTCAGCTTGACGATACTCATGGGGACTACCTCCTTTGCGGTGTATGTGCAATGCAACGTGGCGGGCCAAAGGCCCGTTGAGGCCATCCATGCGTGGGTGGGGTGCGCCGTTCGCTCTTGCCGAGAGCCATCGCCCCACGTAGGTCGGGCCTTCCCAGCCCCACGAACCGATGGCGGACGACTCATGGCCCCCGAGCACAGACCGATGGCCATGCCCTCCGACGCGACAACCATCGACTCTTGCAACAAAGCCGCGTCCGTAATGGACGCGGCTTTCCCAAACTCAATGGTGGGCGCTAGTGGATTTGAACCACTGACCTCCACCGTGTCAAGGTGGCGTTCTTCCCCTGAACTAAGCGCCCGGTCCTTCGTAGGTCTGCGATTATAGCAGCCTGGCGGGCCGATGTAAAGACAGTTTGCATCGGCTGAGTGGAACGCGTCAGTGCCCCATTGATGCAAGGCCCGGATGTCCGGTCGGTAGTGCCGGCGGTGTCGGACGGCGAGCATTGAATGATGGATCGACCGGCTGACACTTGCCGGCGAGAGCGACTGAAGATCATCCCGGCATTAGCCCAGAGCTCCGGGCGGGGGGGCGGCGGCCGGAGAGATCTGACCGTGTCCCCGGGGCCGAGCTCTTGGCCCGGCTTTCGTTGAGGGCAAAGGGTGCCCCTGTCCCGAGACCGGCTCGCCGCGCCGGCCGTGACGGCGGAAACCTCGAGAGTGGCGCGTCCGGGCCGGCGGAGAACGGTCGGTTCGAGCCTATCGGCCCAGCGGCGAGCTGCGGTCCTGCAAAGGCAGCTTGGCCCTGCACCCCGTCAGGTGTGAGACGAAGGTCGCCTGCATCGTCTCGATGGGCACTGCGCCCACCCTTCCCGAGGATGTGTGCTCCCCGCCGTGCTGTATGCGGTAGGTAAGCTCGCGGATCATCGCCACCCGCGAGTACGGTCCGAGCTTCGCCGTGATCGCGGGCCAGTCGGCCGGATTCACAAAGCCCGTGTTCGTCGGCACCTGTATGGACGGCATCGGCACCCGTTCCCATTCATCCTCGGGTCCCGGCTCGCACTGCTTGCAGTGCCACAGGTCGGCGCCGAACATGGCCAGGCGGCCCTCGGTGCCCCACAGGATCCAGTGGAAGCCCCCGGGATCCTCGTTGAACTGCAGCATCGCCTGCACCCCGCTCTTGTAGCCCAGCCACACGTCGACCCGCTCGCCCAGAACCCAGCCCGCTTTGCGGTCCCCGGGCTCGCGATCCTGGATGGTACAGGGACGGCCCTCTGTGGAGCAGTAGCCCGCCACCCAGTCGATCTCGCCGCCGAAGATGCCGATGGCATCGATGAGGTGGCTGCCGATATTGTGCAACTGCTCCCCGCCGCGCCGGGACTTGGCG
>CAYRFY010000783.1:0-1731 GCA_964423635.1 uncultured Armatimonadia bacterium
GCCGTTGTAGGGCGGCGACCTGTGCGCCGCCGCCGTTCGCCGTTGCTGTTCACAGACATCCCCGGCGCGGTACAGGTCTGCGCCCCGCAGGGAGCGGCGCCGTTGGCCGTAGATTCGCAGATCATGCAGGTCCGGGGTAGGCGCCCACTCACGTCGCCGGCCGAACCCGAGGAGGTCCGTCGGTACCCACGACGAACCTGTCCACCGCTGGACGGAAGTCACATATGGGGTGAACGCCATGCAAGACCCAATCGGTTGCGCGGTGGTGGGGCTGGGGATGATGGGCCAGATGCACGCCCGGGTCTGGGCCGAGCTGCCCCGGACACACCTGGTCTCGGTGTACGATATCGTGCCCGAGAGGACCACCGAGGTGGCGGAGAAGCTCCAGGCCGCGCCATGCTCGTCGCTCGAGGAGCTGCTGGATAGCCCCGAAGTGAGCATCGTCAGTATCTGCGTGGACGATCAGCACCACCTGGCGCCCTGTCTCGCGGCGGCTAAGGCGGGCAAGCACATCCTCGTCGAAAAGCCGCTGGCCACCACCGTGGCGGAGGCCGACGAGATCATCGCCGCCTGTGAGCGGGCCCATGTCAAGCTCATGGTGGGCCATGTGGTGCGTTTCGACCCGCGCTACGTGGTGGCGCAGCAGGCAATTGCCGCCGGCGAGGTGGGACAGATCATCCAAGTCTTCGCCAGGCGCAACAACATCGTCGCCTCCGGCCGGCGCATCGCCGGCCGCACCTCGGTGGCCTTCTTCCTGGGAGTGCATGACATCGATATCATGCGCTGGTTCGTGGGCTCCGATGTTGTCCGGGTCCACGCCGAGAGCGCCGCCAAGGTGCTGGCCGACGTGCCCGCGGAGGACAGCATCTTCACCGTCATGAAGTTCGCCGATGGCTCGGTGGGCTGCCTGGAGACTTGCTGGGTTGTGCCCGAGGGGGTGCCCAACACGCTGGACGCTCGCCTGGAGGTGGTGGGCACGGTGGGGCGCGTTGCCGTGCGTGTCGGCGACGAATCGTGCGACATCTCCAGCCGGGAGAGATCGCGGCGGCCGGACATCGCCTACGGACCGGAGATGTGGGGCCTGCAGGGCGGCGCCCTGCGCACGCAGCTAGAGCACTTCGCCGACTGCGTCCTGCACGACAGGCAGCCCGCCGTGAGCAATGCCGATGCCCGGGCGGCCGTCGAGGTGGCCGAGGCGATCCACGAGTCCCTGGCGACGGGCCTGCCCGTACTGTTGCGATAGCCGTCACCGCGGGAGACCAGCATCATGCGCTTACCCGTCACTTCGACCTCCGGCCTCATCGCCCTGCTCGTCGCCATCGCCCTACCGTGCGTAGGTGACGGGCTGGACAACACCGCCTTGCTGGATCTGCCTTCCGCCGGTCGCACCGCGGCCATCGCGGTGGACCTGGCTCAGGGCCTGGCCCGGCAGGGCTTGATCGTCAAGGACGGGGGGCCCGAGGCCCTGGGCGATAATCCGGCCCTTGCTGTGCTATACTCCGGCAGAGACTACAGCGCGGAGCAACTGCAGGGCATCAGGTCGTACGTGGAGGCCGGCGGCGGCGTCGTCCTCATCCTGGGCACGGCCTCGCGCCTGCCTGAAGCGACATTGGGGTTCCTCGCCGCCATCGGGCTGCAGGTGGACGCCTCCCGGCGTAGCTCGGGGGACGCACATCCCGCCGATCACCCGGCGGCCCGGGGAGCCGACGACTTTCCCGACACCTCCATGGG
>CAYRFY010000783.1:1741-3354 GCA_964423635.1 uncultured Armatimonadia bacterium
TGACGCAGGGCGACAGCGTCGTGGCCGGGGCCGTGGAGCACGGCGCCGGGCGCGTGGTCGTGATCCCCGCGCGTCTGGTGACCACGCCGGGAGATGCGCCGCCGGCGCCGGGGCAGACGCAACTATTGGTCGGCTCCTGCCTGTGGGTGGACCGTCTGGCGGCCACGCGCGGGCCCGCCGAGACGGAGGCCCAGGGGCCGACGCGGGAGGGGAGGGGGCCCTCGTGGGGTGATGAGTGGGAGCGCCCGCTGGGCTCTGTCGTGTCGCGACGCCGCTATTCCGCTGCGGACGACTTCTCCGGGACGATCCTGGTCGACCTGTTGGCCGGCGACAACAACTGGGAGACCCTGGCCGATGAGCTGGACCGGGTGCTGGACGGCGCCGGGTTGCCCGTGCGCTATCTGGACGTGCAGAGCACGCATTCCCCGCTACTTGCGGCCCTCCAGTCGTCCCCGGCGCTCCTGGTGCTGGGGGCCACGCGGCGGTTCACGCTGGACGAGGCCATCTCCGTCAGGCATTATGTGCAAACGGGCGGGCGCCTGTGGGCCATCGGCCACGCCGACCCGGGCTTCCAGGTGCGCCTGATCGACGTGAACCTGGTTCTGCGGGAGTTCGGGGTTACCGTGTCGCTGATCCGACCGGAGGGTGCCACGCTGCTGCAGGAGCACGAGATCGGCAAGGGAGTGGCGGCGCTACCGCCCATGGCCTGGGGTATCGGGGTCTGGTCGGCGGTGGTTCCGCCGGTGGCGAAAGCGGGCACCACGCCCTTCTTGGCGGCCGGGGACGTGGGGGACGGGCGCATTGCGGTGATGGACGGCAAAGTGCTGCTGGTGGGCACGTCGGCGATGGGCAGTACCGCCGATTCCGCGGGCCCGAGGCCCTTCTCGCCCCTTGCCTCGCGGACTCTGGACTGGCTGTTGCAGATCAATTAACCGACGCCGTAGGCGCGGATGTCCGCGTGGAGTGACGGATAGGCGTCA
The DNA here is from genome assembly GCA_964423635.1 of uncultured Armatimonadia bacterium. Lineage (GTDB taxonomy): Bacteria > Armatimonadota > Zipacnadia > Zipacnadales > JABUFB01 > CAYRFY01. The sequence goes on from CAYRFY010000783.1 coordinate 2,722, forward strand.
GATTCCTGGGAGGGCCGAAAGCGCCCCATGACCGGCTTCAATATGGTGGACTATGCTGTCTTCGTGATCTACATCGTGGCTTCGGTGGCCATCGGGGTGTGGTTTGTCAGGGAGCAACGCACGGTCAAGGACTACTTCCTGGCCGGGCAGAGCATGAACTGGTTCGTCGTGGCCATCTCGGTCATCGCCGCGCTGTTCAGCGGCATCAGCTATCTGGGTGCTCCGACGGAAGTGTACAACAACGACATGACCTACGCCGTGTCGTTGCTGTCCTTCTTCATCGCCACCCCCGTGACGATCGTGATCTTCCTGCCCTTCTTCTACCGCCTGAACCTCTACAGCGCCTACGAGTACCTGGAGAAGCGGTTCGACATCCAGGTTCGCCTGTGGTCCTCGGCGATGTTCATCCTGCGGGTGGTCTTCTACCTGGCTCTGGCGATCTACGCCCCTGCTCTGGCGGTGGCCGAGGTCACAGGCCTGCGCTGGGAGATCTCCGTGGCGCTCATCGGCGGGTTAACGACGATCTACACCGCCCTGGGAGGGATGAAGGCCGTCATCTGGACGGACGTCATGCAGTTCTTTGTGCTACTGGGCGGCATGGTCTTGGTGGGCTGGGTCGCCATGACCCGGATC
>CAYRFY010000784.1:0-3348 GCA_964423635.1 uncultured Armatimonadia bacterium
CCCTCGCCAGAAATCACAACACCAGCCGAAACCCTCCGTGCCTGCGGTCTTCCAAAACCGCAGGTTCGAACACACACCCCTCGCCAGAAATCACAACACCAGCCGAAACCCTCCGTGCCTGCGGTCTTCCAAGACCGCACGTTCGAACACACACCTATCGCCCGAAACCACAACCCCTCCGCGATCCTCCGTGCCTGCGGTCTTCCAAGACCGCGGGCACGGTAACACTCTCTAAGGCCTCTGGATACCGGCGAAGTATGTCTGGCATACCTTGCGGTCTTGGAAGACCGCGGGCACGGTAACATTCCCTAAGGCCTCTGGGTACCGGCGAAGTATGTCTGGCATACCTTGCGGTCTTGGAAGACCGCGGGCACGGTAACATTCCCTAAGGCTTCTGGTTACCGGCGAAATGTGTCTGGCATACTTGCGGTCTTGGAAGACCGCAACTTCGACCACATACCCACAACCAACAGCGGCGGACTGGAAAGCCCGGCCCATTGAGGGCAGGGGGAACGACCCCGCCTCACTCCCCCTTGTAGAACGACCTTACCCACTCCGGCGCCGCCGGCGGCTTGACGGGGAGAATCTCCTCCCGCCACTTCTCGTCCGTCAGGCGGTCCGAGATGGGATGCTTGAACTCGTAGGTCGACAGCACCGGCCCCATGCCGATGGCGATGCGGCCGTCGGGAAGCTTGTACGCCGCCAGCATCGTCTTCACGTATCCCACACCCTCCTCCACGCACAGCCCGCTGTTGGTGTCGGTCAGGACGTCCGCGACGATCGTGGTCTTGTGCTCCTCCTCATCAATGCCCTCGATGCAGCGCTTGATGCGGCTACCGATCCACTTGATGTAGTCGGCATCCTCCCGGCTGATGGGCTCGCCGCGCAACTCCGTCCGGCTGATGCGCAGGAGGTTTTCGATGATCTCCTCCAGGGCGGTGAGCCGCTCGCGACCGGGATCGTCCAGTACCTGGTAATGCTCAAGGCCCGAGCGGGTCATCCTCGCCAGGGCCAACATGCGCCCGTAGAACTCCGGCACGGCCTCCACGTAGCCCGGCGGCGGCGGCAGAGGCTCGGCTCCGGGAGGCATGGCACCGGCCAGCGGCATGTACGGCTGCTTGGCATAGAGGATGGTGTCGTGGCGAAGCTGGGCCCAGGAGGCCAAGGTCGCCCACAGCAGGCGGCTCTTGTACGCCTCCGAGGCCATGACTGCGGGATAGCCCGCGCCGAAATCCTCCAGCAGCGCCTGCAGCGAGTACAGCCAACTGTAATACAGGTTGGCGTTCCACTCGGTCGCCGACAGCCCGCCGAACTCCGTCTTGAGCGCGCCGAGCTGCTTGTCGTAGTCTGCGTAGGCGGTGTCGCCCTCGGCCTTGAGGATATCGTAGGCCCGCTGAGAGCCCAGGACGGCCATCACGTCCAGGCCCCGGGGGAAGACGCGCTGCGGGCCGCCCTGCGTCTGCCCGAGGCTGAAGGGCTCGCCTTCGCCGGTGAACTCGCCCGCCCTCGGGAAGCCCAGCTCCTGCATCATGTACCCGTCCGGGATGAACCGCTGGCCCATCAGGCGCATGCCCTGGGTGGCGGTGAGAATCTCGTCCAATTGCTCGGGGGTAAAGGGTGGCATGAGGATTGGCTGCCCGGTGCCGCCGAAGATCCGCGGGGCCCGCAGGGCCGCCAGCTCCGACTTGAGCTTCTCCATCCCCTCGGGGCCGAAGGCCTCGACCCAGTTACCGGCGGCGGCCCCCACCTTCTTCAGGGCCGTCTGGTACTCGGCAGGGGTCAAGTCGTCGGCGAAGCCCACGTAGAAAGCGGTGACCGTGTAGACGCGCTCCCAGGTCTGCAAGAGATCGGCGTTCGCCGGCTCATGCAACGCCGAGGCGATCAGGCACGCCTGGATCGTCTGGATGTGGGCATCCTCGTCGGGGATCAATCCCCCGGTGGAGTCGCCCTTGAGCAGCATGCAGATACGCCCGTACCACATGAGGGCCTTGAAGTACCGCTGCAGGGCCTCGCTGCGGGTGTAGTGCCCGCGCGGCAGGTACTGGGAGTAGTCCTCGTCGTAGACGAATAGCGGGCTGCGCGAGAAGCCCGCGTGGGCCTCCATCAGCTCGAGCTCGGCCTGCACCGGGTCGCGCACCAATGCGGGAACGTCGGCCTGCGGGTCCAGACACTTGAGGGCCACGGCGAAGTAGCCCACATTGCGCCGGGCGGCCTCCCTGATCGCCTCGGTCTCCTCGCCTGCCGCAGTGCCCTCGTACAGGGCCAGACTACCATCCAGCATCTTGCGGGAGAACTCAGCCATGGCCGGCGAGAACTCGCGCTCCTCGATGCCCTTGAGGGTCTGATCGAACTGCAGGTGATACAGGTGCAGGAGGGTGTCGACGGTCACATAGACCGGGAGCGGCAATTCGTCGGCTTGCTCGTAGACCTCGAGGATGTCCTCGGAGCGGCCGCGGTCGATGACCGCGAAGCCGTTGGCCCGGAGCGACGCCTCCACCGCCTCGGTTCTGAACCACTGGGGCACCTGCTCGATGTTGCAGACCGAGCCGACGTCCAGAGGCAGGTCGTACGAGGGCGCCGCGGCCTCGACGGCGGCGTCCACGGGGGAGTAGAACTCTCCGAAAACGGCCTGAGGGGTGTGAAAACCCTCCATGGCGGCCGTCCTCGCCTGGTCGGGTGCCGGCGCCTGCCCGACGGCATCCTGGCGGCAGGCGAGCATTCCCGTCGCGACGAGCAGGAAGAGTCCGAGAAGGACCATCTGCACTCGCGGTCTTCTGATGCGCAGCATCTGCGTGCATCCCCTTTCACGCCTGTGTAGGCAGAGGCCGGCCCGCCGGACCGGCCGAGTCGGGTTGATAAGCCCCACCTACGTGAGTAGTCCTCTACGTCCTCTGCAGTGACTTGAGGTAGGACACGCCTCCGGCATACCCATCCGGGTGCGTGAACAGCCACGAGCCGGAGATGATGGCGTCCACCCCCGCCTGCACCACGAGCGGCCCCGTCTCCGTGTTGACGCCGCCGTCCACGAGGATTTCCGTAGCCAGACCCTCGGCGTCGATGAACTCGCGAAGCGTCTCGATCTTACGCAGGGCGATGGGCATGAACTGCTGTCCCGCCGCTCCGGGCTCGACGCTCATGATCAGCACCAGGTCGGCCGCGGGCAGGACCGTCTCCAGGCACTGTAGTGGAGTGGCGGGATTGTAGACGATGCCCGACTTCTTCCCCAGCGAGCGAATGTGGTTCAGCAGCCGCACCGGGCGCGGGTCCACCTCAATGTGGAACAGGATCTGGTCCGCACCTGCTTCGGCATACTTGTCGATCTGCTCCGCGGGGTTGCCGATCATCAGG
>CAYRFY010000785.1:0-3341 GCA_964423635.1 uncultured Armatimonadia bacterium
CGCCGACGGTCCTGCGGACCGGACGGCGACGGCGACGACGGCGGCGACCCGGCCAAGGGTTCGGCGGGCTTACGGCCGCCGCTAGATGACACCCCCTGCGGGGGCGCCGACGGTCCTGCGGACCGGACGGCCACGGCACCCGTGCCCTTCTCTCGGCGGAGAGGCGTTCATCCTCGTCCGCTCTCGCCGTTCTCCGTGTTCTCCGCCGTTCTCAGCGTCTCTGTGTTATGCCGTTCTCCGTGAGACTCCGTGCACTCCGTGTCTCCGTGGTGAGACGTCAGCCGTTCTCCCCGTTGCCTTCCCTCGCCGTTCTCCGTGGAACTCTGTGCACTCTGTGTCTCCGTGGTGAGACGTCAGCCGTTCTCAGCCGTTCTCAGCAGTTCCATCATCGCCCGGGCAATCACAATATGCCCGGCGCGGTTCGGGTGCACCGGCTCGGGACAGAAGTAGTCGGCTTCGCGGTACCGCAGGTGCCCGGCGAACAGCTCGTGGGTCTTCAGATGGTACGTCCCGTACTTGGCCGCCATCTCGTCCACCACCGCAATGTAGTCCCCGATGGTCTGCAGCACGGTGCTACGGAAGCTCTGACCGCTGTCATCGAGGCTGATGTAGAAGGGGTCCAGCAGGATGATCTGCGCCTGGGTCTTCTCTCGCGTGGTGGCCAGAATCGAGTCGTACTTCTCGCGGTATACGTCCACGCTGACACAGGGGCTGCTCTGATACAGGAACGTGTGCAGGTCATTGATGCCGATGAGGATCGACAGCCAGTCGGGCCGATGGCGGATGACGTCGTCCTCCCAGCGGTTCCGCAGGCCGACGGTGTTGTCGCCCCCGATGCCCTTGTTGATGTAGCGCACCTTGCGCTCCGGATAGGCGGCGGTCATGAGCTGGGTGAAGATCGAGGCATAGCCCTCGCCCAGCGGAGCCGCGCCGCCGCGGCGCCCGGTATCGGTGATGCTGTCGCCCTGGAACAAGAAGAGCTGTCCGTCGAGTACGGGGAAGTCGGCCATGGAAGACCCTCCGAAGTGGCATAGACTGCGACGGGGCGCAAGTTCGACGGGGGGAGAGGCGAGACCTGCCGGGGAACGGAGGGAACGACGAGAACGACGAGAACGGCGAGAACGGCTAACATCTCACCACGGAGACACGGAGAGCACGGAGTTCCACGGAGAACGGCGGAAGAGAGGAACGGCGAGAACGGAGGGGACGACGAGAACGGCGAGAACGGATAACATCTCACCACGGAGACACGGAGAGCACGGAGTTCCACGGAGAAGGGCGGAAGAGAGGAACGGCGAGAACGGCCAACGTCTCCCCGCCGTTCTCCTTCCGTGCTCTGTGTTGGGGTGTGTCTCCCCGAGAAGGCCTCTCCTCTCCGCCCGCCGAATACCCGGCCATGCTCTCCCCCGCAGACGGTACCGCTCAGCCGCGCTTGCCCGGCCTCACGCCCCGCAGTGTGCTTCTCGGCGTGGGGCTCATCGTCCTGTGTGCCTACTGGGTGCAGAAGGTCTCGCTGATCTCCCATACGTGCCAGGTGGCCGAGGGGGCGCCGGCGGTGCCGGCGCTCATGGGGCTCCTGCTGCTGTCCGGACTGGCTGTATTGCTGAGGCTGCGCAAGGGCCCGCTGCGTCAGGAGATCCTCGTCATCTACATCATGCTCAGCCTGGGCGTGTCGCTGTCGGCCGACAATGTGATGAAACAGCTCCTGCCCACGCTCACCTCGCTGCGGTACTTCGCCGGGCCGGAGAACGACTTCGCGTCCTTCGCGCAGGACGTACCCTCCTGGCTGGCCATCTCGGACGATGAGGTCGCCCGGCAGTTTTGCGAAGGCTCCGATGGCGGCGGGGTGCCGTGGCGGGCCTGGGCGGCGCCGCTTGCCGTGTGGGGAGCGGTGTTCGTGGGCTTCATCATGGGGCTTTACTGCCTGCACGCGGTGTTCCGCAGGCCGTGGGCCGATCACGAGCACCTCACGTACCCCCTGGCGCAACTGGCGGTGGACATCGCCCCCGGCGGTGAAGCGGGCGCGCGGCACGGGCACATGCTGGGGCAGTCGCTGTTTTGGATCGGGTTCGCCGTGGGCGCTCTGTTCGACGCCGGCAATATCGCCCACGCCTTCTCGCCCCAGCTTCCCGCTATCGGCCAGGGCTTCGACCTCAGCAGGCTGCTCAACCAGCAGCCCTGGACGGGCCTGCGCCCCCTCTATCTGGCCTTCCGGCCTGAGATCACCGGCCTGGGCTACATGGTGCCGTTGGACATCCTGCTCTCGGCGTGGCTGTTTTACCTGCTCTTGCGGGTGGAGAACTTCGGCGCCCAGCTCATGGGCTACAACATCCCCGGCTTCCCCTTCGAGGCCCCACAGGGGCTGGGGGCCTACATCGGTATCGCCCTGATGGTGCTGTACACGGGCCGTCATCACCTGCGCCGCGTGGCTCAAGCGGCCCTCTTCGGGCTCAGAGGCCACGATTCGACCGAGGTCTTGCCCTATCCGGTGGCTTTCTGGGGAGTAGTGGCGGCTTTTGGCGGCCTCTTGCTGCTGTTTTCCGGCGCCGGGGTCTCCTTCGGCATCTCGCTGGCCTATGTGGGCCTGGCCTGGATGAGCGCCCTGGTCTACGGGCGCATCCGGGCCCAGACAGGGCTGCCGATCAGCTACATCGTCCCGCGCGAGGACATGTACAGCGCCATCTACGAGCTGTGGCCCTCTGCGGGGCGCCTGTCGCCGGCGGGGCAGCGGCAGGAAGTGGGCTTCGCGCTGCTGACGGTCATCGACCGCATGACCTTCCCCCAGCTCGGGGCCTTCGCCATGGACGGCATTCGCATCGGCGAGCTGGGGAACGTGCGCCGGGGGCACATCACGGCGGCGGTCACTACCGCGCTGGTGGTGGGGACGCTGATCGCCTTCTGGACGCACCTGACGGCCGCCTACGACTTCGGCAACAACATCCTCGACGGCGGGACGACGGTGGGAGGCTACCGCACCCGGCAGTCGGTGATGGCCTTCGAGACCGTGCAGACCCGGACTACGGCGCCGGTGGGCATCACCCTGGCACCTACCATCGCCCGCGGTGTGGGGCTGAGCATCACCCTGGCGCTGGTGGTGCTGCGGGCCAGATTCCTGCGCTTCCCGCTCCATCCGCTGGGGCTGGCCATCGCGGCTACCTATGGGTACAACACGTGGTTCCCGCTGTTTGTGGTCTGGCTGGTGAAGGCGCTGGTGCTGAGGGTGGGGGGAGCCAGGCTGTATCGCCAGCTTGCCGCGGCCTTCCTGGGTCTTGCGGTGGGGCATATGCTGATAGCCGGTGGCGTGTGGGGATTGGTGGGGGCCGTCGACGAGGATGTGGCGA
>CAYRFY010000786.1:0-3331 GCA_964423635.1 uncultured Armatimonadia bacterium
TCGCCTCACGCCCTGCTGCGGCGGAGGTCGCTGCCATCTGTAGGGCGGGGGCCTGTACCCCGCCGCCGTGGCCGTTTCTCCATAGCGATGGGCTTTCGCCCACCGCTAGAGGACGCCGCTTCGCGGCGCCGTGCGGTCCTGCGGACCTGACGGCGACGGCAGACCTCGCCTCACGCCCTGCTGCGGCGGAGGTCGCTGCCGTCTGTAGGGCGGGGACCGGAGGGGGGACTACCTCTTCCAGGCCCGAAGGGCCATCCTGGAGAGGTCACGGCCGCAGTAGCGGCCGTGGGTGAGGGGCCGCCCTGGAATGAACCTCCGCCCGCTGCAGAACACCGCCATACGCGCGCACACCATGGCATCTCCCAGACTGGCACCGCCATGGCCCGCAGAGGGCTGGCGAGCGACGAGGCAGGCGACGGCTGTCACCGTGCCGGCCTCTCACCCGCCGCGCCGGCCCCAGCCTCTCCCAGCGAGCGTAGCGAGAGCCGGCGGAAACAGGCCGTCCGCCGTCGGGCCGGCTCAACCCATGCACGACTGTAGTGCTAGCCTTCCTCCTGATGGATCATCGCGATGAACTCCTCCAGGAGGTTGAGGTCGGCGGCCAGGTCCAATACGGTATAGCGCAGGCGGATATGCCGGGCATAGCGGAGGGCCGACAGGAGCCATTGTCTGGGGACGCCGATCTCCCGCGCGCGTGTGGGAACGCCGCCCCGCTGATAGGCGTCGATGATCTGCGCCGAGGGCCGCAGGTACGTACCCACATGCTTCCAAAAACCCCGGGGATCGTTGACAAGAGGCCGCAGGGCGCCACGCAGCCTATCGGCCGGCATGTGCTTGCCCACCGCGAAATCCGCGATCTGCTGCGCGGCGGCTGGGGTCACAAGGGGACCGAAGTGCGCCAAGCTTTCCTCGCGCAGGGCCTCGGCCGAGGGGCGTGAGGCCAGGATCGCTCCCAGGTCCACGCCCTGCAGGGTGCGCTCTTTCAAGAGCTCGTAGAGCCTGCCCATCAGGACGGCGGCCACGGCCACCTGGCGGCCGTGAAGATCGCCGGCCAGGCCCACGGAGGGCCCGACCATGTCCCAGTAGTGGGAGATCAGATGCTCGCCGCCGGAGGCCGGGCTGGAGGAGCCCGCCATGGCCATGGAGATACCCGACTGGATCAGAGCCTGGCTCAGGAGGTCGATGGCCTTGATCCTGCGCCGGGCGATGGCGTGGGCGTGCTCGATGCACAGCGCCTCGGCCTCGGCCACCACCTCCACCGGCTGCTCGCAGAAATACTCGCCCAGCACCACGTGTCCCATCAGCCAGTCCGTGGAGCTGGTGCTCTTGGACAGCAGGTCGCCCAGACCCGCGCCGATCATGCTCGACGGAGCGTGGCGCAGGATGTGGGTATCGCAGATGATCGCCACCGGCGGCTGGCACGGCTCGGTGACCTTGATCCCGTCGCGGCTCAGGGCCGCGATCGCCGACGGATAGCCGTTCATCGATGGCGCCGTGGCCACACAAACCGAGGGCACCTGTCGTGCGGTGGCCACGGTCTTGGTCAGGTCATTGAGCGTCCCGCTGCCCACGCAGAGCAGGAAATCAACGGGGCCGTCAATGGCGTCGGCAAGCTGCTGCAGCGCGCGTTCATCGGCCTTGAGCGTCCCGGTCTTGGCGGGCTGCAGGATCACCGGCTTCACCTGCCACCCATCCAGGAGGCCCTGCACCGTCTCTCCGGCCACCTGCCAGGTGACCTCGTCGGCCACCAGCACTCCGCTTCGACCCGAAACGTGGCGCTCCAGCACCTCGGACACCCGGTCGCCGGCACCCAGCCCGCAGAGAACCTCACGGGTAGGGACAACGTGCTCGCGGCCACAGGAACAGGGGATCGTCTTGCCCAGCAGGCGGTTCAGGGAAACAGTCAGGCTCATGTCGCAGGCAGCTCTCTTGGAGGTCGGTGCAGGCCGAGATGAGTGCGGGGTGGGCGCGGGCGTGGGGCCCGGCCGGGGCCTTGGGCAAAGGGCTATCGGTACTCGGCATGGAATGGACCTACAACCTAACACCCGGAGGTGGGAAAATGCAAGTGTTTGAGGCAATCCAGTCACGCTACAGCGTGCGCAGCTACCTGTCCAGGCCGGTGGAGGAGGACAGGCTCGGACGAGTTCTGGAGGCCGCGAGGCTGGCGCCCTCGGCCGCCAACCGCCAGGAGTGGCGCTTCGTCGTCGTTCGCGACGCGGCCATCCGGCAGGAGCTGATGGCCGCTGCAGGCGGCCAGAAGTTCGTGGGCCAGGCCCCGATCGTCATCGCCGCCTGCGCCGTGCACGGCGGCCATGTGATGTCCTGCGGCCAGCTCTCCTATCCCATCGATGTGGCCATCGCACTGGAGCACATGGCCCTGCAGGCCGTGGAAGAGGGCCTGGGCACCTGCTGGATCGGCCACTGCGACGAGGCGCAAGTCAAGAGGGTCCTGGGCATCCCGGCCTCAGACGACGTCCGTCTTGTGGGGCTGATGACACTGGGCTACGCCGCCGACAGTCCGGGCGACAAATCTCGCCTGCCCCTGAGCGACATCGTGATGGTCGAAAAGTGGCGGCAGTGATCTGGTGGGAACTCCGCGCGGGCGTCGTGGCGTCAAAGTGAGCACGGGCCGGTGTCGAGGGCCTGGCCCTTCACTCCCGACGTCCACGAGGTGAAGCACATGCGTCCCCTGCATCCTTGTCGCCGGCAGGACGTGGCTTCCGCGGTGATCCCTGCCGTCGCTCTTGTATTGCTGTCGCTGGCGCTCTCCGGCTGCCCCAAGGCCCCCGAGCGCGAAATGGCCAGACTATCCCCGGCGGAGATGAGTTCCCCGATGCCGGGGGGGGCGCCGGCGGGCGGGCCGGCGGCGGATGAGGTCGAGAAAGCCGCCGGAGAGGAAGGGCTGCTCGCGGCCGGCGACCCGGAGGCGCCCGGCAGCGGGCAGAGCCTGGATGCTCAGCCCCGGGACGCCGCGATGCTCAGCGCCGCGCCGGGTCCGGCTCTGGACAAGAACGCCTACTACTCCAGCACCTATATGGGCGGCTCCGGCGACCGCGACCGCATGGAGAAGCTCATCAAGGACGGGGTCGTGGTGGACGGCAAGAGCATCAAGCTGGCCGCCTTCACCCGTCAGTACTCCCAGGCCTTCGAGGTCCCGACGAAGCAGGCGCTGAACGTGAGCGTCGATACCGAGCACGGCAAGCTACTGCAATCCGGCGGCGAGACGCATCTGCAGATCGGCCTGCAGGCGGCCAGGACCGAGGCCCCCGGGAGGCCTAAGGTCAACCTCGTCCTGGTCACGCTGCTCGCGGCCGCGATCGTCATCATCGTC
>CAYRFY010000787.1:0-3330 GCA_964423635.1 uncultured Armatimonadia bacterium
TGCCGTAATCGCCCGGAGTGTTGTCATCGGAAAAGCCCACCAGGAAGGCCGTGGGCTCGTAAATGTCCTCCCAGACCTTGCCCAGAGGCTCCTCCCCGACCCGTCCCCGCAGGAGCGCGTCGGCCAGCAGCACGGCCTGCCGGGCCTGGGTCTCCATCAGGTCCTCCGGAGCATTCCGCAGCGCCACCGGCACCAGACCGTACCACATGATGGCCTTGAAGTACCGCTTGAGCTTGTCGCTGCGCGTGTAGTGCCCGCGGGGGATGAACTGGGAGTAGTCCACCTTCAATCCTACCGTAGGCGAGACTTTGAACCCCTCGTGGGCGTCGATCAGCTCCAGCTCCTGCTGAGCCAGGGCGGCAACCTCCTCGGGCACGGTCACGCCCCAGTCGCCCTCGGGGATCTGTAGCAGCTTCACAGGCACCAGGCCGTAGGCGTAGTTGCGCAGGGCCGCCTCCTTCACTTCGGCCGGCCCCTCCTGGCCGTAGCGCGCCGCCGCTGTCTGCAGCAACCCCCTGGACAGCGTCTCGGCGCGCTCGTACAAAGTGCTGACCTCCATCACGCGCAGGCAGTAGTCGAAGAAGATGTGGTACGTATGGAGGATCGAGTCGGCGGTCACGAAGCTGGGGAGGTGCTCTTCGGGGTAGTTGTTCAGCTCGTAGCAAAACTCCATCTGCCTGTAGTCGGCGGGCACGACCACGAAGCCTTCTTTGGCGAGCCGCCGCCTGTGGTCATCCAGGAGCATGTCCGAGAAGAGTCTGAGGTTGTCCACGTTTCCAAGGTCAGGGGCCACCTTGTAGGGAGCCACCCCGGGAGTGAAGGTCGGCTTGCCGCCTAGATCCGCAGAGAACCCCGTCTCGGCGGAGAAATGGTAAGGGCCATCGCCCGCAGCAGCACCGGCGACGGTCTCGCCCGGGACCGGAGCACTCCCACCCGGCTCCTGCGCCCTCCTGTCGCAACCCGTCAGGAAGCTGCCAACACACAGCCCGACGCAAAGCAGCAGTCCTGCACGCCATGGGTCCATCATCTCATCTTCCCCCTTCCACAGGCTTCATGCGTGGGTCACGCAGCATGCCGGCGCCGGAGCCGCACGGGATCACCGAGTGCAGCAGGGCCATCGTCGGGGCGTCGGCCCTGCGGAGCGTCCTTTGGGCCACAATGAGGCGCTCATCGCCCCTCAGCCTGCGACTGCGGCGCGAGAGCTTCCAGGCGTTGTCCCTATGCACGAAGGCGCACACGGTGCGGGCCCTGCCCCTCTCGACGACTGTCGTGACCAGTACCGGCTCGCCGGTGGCCACAGCCCTGCCGACCTGAGGTGGCGTCATGCCGCGGTACTCATCGGAGTGCCCGGTGCCCCAGAAGCCGAACTGGTTCCACTGGTAGGTGCAGAGCAGCTCGCCACCGCCCAGGCCCGTCTCGACAGACACCAGTTCGGAGACGCCGTCGCCGTCCACGTCCAGCAACTCCGCCCACCGGTAAGGTCTACAGAGCCGGCTGCCGCGCCAGCGTGGGTAAAGGTCCTCCTCCTCGTCCCAGCCATAGACGAAGAAGCGCCGGGCGTACCGCGGATCCCGGGCGGTGTGGCTGAAGGTGCACAGGGCGAGCTCCTGCCTGCCGTCGCCGTCCACATCGCCGGCGCCGGCATGCCAGAAGTTGTAGCCGCTCTCCGCGCTGAGCCGGCGCGCGGTCTCCGGGGAGCGAGGATCCAGGAGGAGCACGTGACTGCCAAGCGGCTGCGGTCCGCCGACGGTCTCGGCGGTCAGCACCACAAGGCGCGCCGTCTCACCGGCCCGGGGACGGACCCAGATCAGGTCCAGTATCTGATGCTCGGCCTCCCACAACCGCCGGACCTCACCCGACTGTGGCCCCAGCAGGTAGACACCGCGGGCGCCGAAGCCGGCGGCCTGCCCCTGCCCGTCGCCTCTCGCCAGCCCGATCAGGGGCTCGGGGAGGTCCACACCGGGGCCCTCCGCGGCTTCGCCGGCATCCGCCTCCACCCACCACAGACGCCCGCCAATCCCGCAGGCCTGCCACAGAGCCACGCGGTCGCCAGAAGCTCCGCCGCCGACCTCGCCCCACCGCTGTACACTGCGGTGGCCCAGCCACAGGGGCACCGCATACAGCACAGCGCCACACGCGATCGCCGTGGCGACCGCGAGAAGGACACGGGCGAGAACGGGAGCCATCGATCGAGCCAGCATATGCCGAATATCCTACCATCGACCGCAGCTTCCCGTCTATACTACGAACGAACCGGGAGCTATGTTCCGTATCACCGCGACGCTCCGAGGCCTGCACGCCCTGCCCGCCGGCACCGGAGACAGCGCCAGACGGCGCAGGCTGACGATGGGAGGGCCCGTGCAGATGAGGAAAGAGAGGAACGGCGCGAGGCTCTCCTTTGCCCCGCCGGGCAAAATGCGGCAGACTGTGCGCCCGGTCTAGAAGTCCGGCCGGAAGCTCCGGCCGGCCCGGTTCCTGTCCTTCCGGAGCGTCGGCGGGGCAAGCCCGGGCTTGCGCCGCTTGGGCGAGGAATCCCATTGGATGCCAGGGGATTTCCCGAGCCGCTCCCTCCGGGAGCGGACGCTCTCCGAGTCACACTCTCGGCGAAGGCGGGCTTTCCCGCCGCACCTCTACGGCCGCCTCATCAGGCTCAAGGCGAGGTCCTGGGTGAACTCCGGCGAGGTGAGTGAGAGTCCTTGGCCCTCATGCTGCAGCGTCCGCTCCTCAGGGGTCTCTCCCGACACCGGGTCGAGCCACTGCACCCGGTACTGCCCCGGCGGCAGGTCGATCCGCAGCGTGCACGAAGTGGCCTGCGGCTCGTCGCTCTCCCGGCACAGGTAGACGGCGTATTGCTTTCCGGGCTCCGCCAGACACTGGAGCAGGACGCCCTGGGGCAGCTCAGCCTTCACCAGGTCCCTGCCCGGAGCCATGCGGAGGAAGTCGAACCCGTGGATGAAGTCGCGCAAGATGCCCAGTTGGCGGCGCAGCTTCGGCCCACCGCCGCCGGGCTGGGTGGCCGGGTAGTCGAAGGTGCCGTCCTCGTGGCCCACGGTGAAGGAGTAATCCAGGTTATTGTACAGCGCCCCTCCGGCCACGATGAACGCCCAGCCCTCCTTGCGATAGTGGGCGTCTCCGGTGCCCTTGAACCCCGTCTCGTTGTCGCCGATCACCCGGTTCAGGCCGTAGTTGAGCTCCACCGCCCGCGGCGGCCAGGCATAGTGGAAGTTGAGGATCGACACCGCAGGATGGGGGCTTTCCACCTTCGCACTCCCGTTGGCGATGTTTTGCGAGATCAGATGCCTGTGCTCCATCCCCTCCTCCGCGGTGGCG
>CAYRFY010000788.1:0-3317 GCA_964423635.1 uncultured Armatimonadia bacterium
CTGCGAGATTGTAGCGAAGTGTGTCTCCACTGCGTTCATGCATCGTCTGAGTGGAAAGCCCGCCCCAACGACGACCGCGGAGGCGCCTCAACCTGTGTACGGTTGTGGTGATAGGAACGGCACGGAGGTTCACCCCGCATCGCTGCACCGGCCAGGCGGCGAGCCCACCTCGCGGGACAGACAGCCACGGCTTTCCGGCGCCCCTAGGCGAACCTCACCGCCACCGTGACGATCTGCTTGCCCTCCACCGGCACCACTGCGCGGCGGCCGTTCTCCGTGGGCAGCGGGTCGCCCAGGTCCTCCTTCAGATTGCTTCTCCACACCCCGGTGATATCGGCAGGGAACTGCAACTTGGCTTCGGTGGGGGCGGTGTCGGGGTTGAAGAAGCGGACCACGATCTCGTCGCCGTCCTCGCGCTTTTTGCAGGCCGTCAGAGTGAGCCACGCCGGTGACAGCTCGACGAGGCCCGTCTTCGCCGGCGCCTCTCCCCCATGGGGCGGCAGCACAATCGCCCGCAGACCGGCGCGCATCCCGGCCGCGCGGCGCAGCAACCCCGCCCTGGCTACGGTGCCCTGATAGGGAACGATCTGGTAGCGGAACACATTGCGTCCCAGCATCTGGGGCCCATCCTCTCCGGCGGTGCCCACCGTCTTGCCGAAGGCGCGGAACAGGCTCAGGGCCAGAGTGCGGGCGGCATCATCGATGCAGGCGGCCTCCTTGCACTCGGGCGCGATGATGGCCAGGCCGGCCTCGCCGTCGCTGACGGTGGCCAGGCTCTGCTGCCACCAGATCTCCTGGGCCGGCTCGTCCCAGTCGGCGGTCTCCTGCACGGCGATGGGTCGCCGGGTGAGATCGAACTGGGTGTCGGTGAGCCATGTGTCGGTCTCGAGCTGCGTGGGGAACAGGACCCTGAGCTTGTGATCGCGGGCCGGGTTGTCCACTACCGTCTCTATGTGCAGGGCGGCATCGCCCTCGAGGATCGCCACGGTGGAGACAATCCGCATGTCCACGCGCTCGGAGCTTCGGCTCGCGCCGTCCGGCGCCGCGGCCCGCGGAACACTGAGAGTGCTCTCCACGCGGAGGGCGGCGTAGAGCGGGCCATCGCAGATCACCCCGACCGTGGCGCCCGACGAGAGCACGCGCTCGTCGAGCCGCGGAGCTCTGTAAGTCCAGCCGTCGCCCACATCGCCGCTGTCCTCGAAGCGCATGAGGCCCTCATAGACCCGGTCGGCGCGTTTGTCCCACAGGACGAGAGTGCCGTCGGTGTCCACCGTGACCTCGATGAGGCCATTGGCGAGAACGCCCGGCTCGGCATGGAGGGTGCAGGTGGTGCGGCGCGGCCGATGGGCGGGGACGAGGTGATAGGTGGCCGAACCCATGGCCGGTACGTTGAGCTGCGCCGCGACGGTGAGCCGGTCTTTGGCGGGGAAGCGCGGGATGCAGCCCCAGCGGATCTCGGCTTCGGGTATCGCCCTTTGCTCGCCGACGATCTGCACCGGCACGGCGCGGCCGCTGTGGTCCAGGAGGTCGAAGTGCTCCGGCCGAGGGTGCGGGATGGGGATGGTGAGCAGGCCGGTGCCGGCAACCGGGGCACCGGCGCCGTTGAACACGTGCACCGCCTGGGCGCCTTCGACCTCGCACTCGGCGGCCTGGCGGGCCGCCAGGCGCGTGCAGTGGCGGTCGATGAGCGCCTCGGCCACCAGACGGCACTGGTCGTACCGGTACATCATATCCCGGTGCACCTGATCGATGGAACAGCCGCAGATGGAGTCGTGGGGCTGGTTTTGCAGAAGCTGCTCCCAGGCGTACCACAGGTAGGCCGGATCGTACTCTCCGGATTGGAGGAAGTCTGCGGCCATCAGGGGCTCGACCCAATACTGCAGGAGGGCCTCGCAGCGGTCGTTTTGAGCCTTCAGCTCGGGGTGGGAGCAGTGGTAGCCGAAGAACACCTGCCCCAGGCGGGAGTGCTTGTTGGGCGATCTGAGCTCGCCCTGTAGCGTGACGAGGGTCTCGCGATCCACGGCGGCACGTAGCCGCTGCAGGTAGTCGGGCAGGGCCTCGTGGGCCACCTGCGCGAGCTCTCCGTGCTGAGCGTTGAAGCTCTCGATGAGGTCGGGCAGGTCGGGCTGGATCTCGATGTGGTCCACCCCGTCCATGAGCAGTAGCTCGCCGGTGCTGTGCCTTTGGGCCTGCCAGCGGATCAGATCGGCGAGACGCTCCACGGCCTGCGGCATCGCCAGCAGGCCGCCCTCATCGGGCTGACGCACGCGGTACCAGAAGTCCGAGTACGAGATGTCGTTGGAGAGCCTGATGGCCAGCACCTCGCTGCCGTCGGGGGCCTTCCAGATGAACTCGGCGCCACAGGTATCGTCATTGACCCCGCGCATGACGATGGCATTGTCGATGCCGAAGCCACGCAGGATCTGGGGCCACTGGCTGATATGCCCGAAGACGTCGATCATGTAGCCGCTGTCCAGGACCGGCCCCCACTCCCCGGCGACCCGGAGCCCGAGAAGGAAGTTGCGCACATGGGTCTCGGCGCCCGGGAGGCTCTCATCGGGGGCGACGTACATCGGCCCGGCGATGATGCGGCCGGCGCGGCAGAGGGCGCGCAGGCGCTCTTCCATCTGCGGCCTGATCTCCAGGTAGTCGCGGAACAGGATCGCCTGGCCGTCGAAATGGAAGAAGCGATAGCGAGAGTCGGCCTCCATCTTCTCAATCAGCTCGTCGATCATGGCGACCATGCGCATGCGGAAGCCCTGGAAGGGCATGTACCACTCGCGGTCCCAATGGGTGTGCGAGATGATGGAGGCGCGAAGCTTCGGGTCCATAGAGACACCTCGGGCGGTGGCGTGTAGGCGGCAGAGGGCAATTCGCCGGGGGCCGAGGAAGACCTCTGAGGAGGCCGGCGGAGGTGAGACGGCAGGGGGGGCCCTGTGGTGTGCGGGGGTATCCACCGACGGCACATCAAGCGCCCTCGCGGGCGCGGGTGTCTGTGCGTGCCCAAATGCGCGGATGCCGCAGGGCGAGACCGCCGCACGGTCGTTCGGACCTGCGAGCGACGGCGAACGGCCGCGCCCCCGCCTGTTCTTGTTCCGCCCCTGCGAGGCAGAGGGCAACCGCCAGGCGGCGCCGAGCCGCTGGCCGTTTCTGTATCTCCCGGCCCGCGTACCGTCCCCGGGAGGTCCTCCCCTCCCCCCTCAGCTCTTCGCTCCTTCGGCCGCCTTGGGCGGCACCTTCCACTTGAAGTGCTCCCGCATCAGCCAGGCATTGGGGCGCGTTTCGGTCGCGCTGCCATCCACGAAGAAGGTCGTCTG
>CAYRFY010000789.1:0-2422 GCA_964423635.1 uncultured Armatimonadia bacterium
GTCCGTCGGCGAGGCGCGCCACCACGGCGGAGGGGTGATCCACCATCCAGCCGCCGGCTTTGGCGGGCGGAGGGCCGAAGTCCGCGCGGGCGGGGCGAGCAATCAGCGGCGTCATCAGGCCATCGCGGCTCTCATTCAGCGGCCACAGGCAGAGGATCTCCCTGCCGTGATTGCGCAGGCAGGCGGAGACGAAGGGCGTCCCGTCCGCGGCGCTGCCGATGGAGACCGGCCCCGCCTCCATCGTCCCCTCGGCGTCCACAATCACCGACCACGAAGCGCCCCGATCGGTGGAGCGCCACACGCGGATGGAGTTGCGCTCCACCTCGGCCGAGCCGCGGGCACAAAACAGCAGGGCTCCGTCTGTATCGCGCACCAGACTGGGCTCGGCCCAGCCCTTCGCCGCGGGTGTCACCGGATAGACGGCCACGGGAAGCCATTGCCCGCCGTCGCGGCTGAAACGCACCACGGCGCTCACCGATCCACCGGGCCCCGAGGCGGCGCAGGCCCAGATCAGGTCGTCACCATCGGGGATCGCGTGCACGATGCCGGGAGCGGTGATGACCCAGCCGCTGTCGGCGACCGCCGGATGCATCGCCCCTTCGGGCAGGGGCGTCGGGGCACCGGTGAAGCTCTCGACGTCATAGGCCAACTGGTGCAGCTCGGTCTCGTGGACGAACTTGGATTGCCAGCTAAACAACCCTTCGGCGTCGGTGGGGAACGTCAACGACTGGCAGATGCCGAAGCCGGTGCCCGCGTGGGGGTGTGGCGAGCCGTCCGGGCGTTTGGCGCCCAGAGGCACGAACCCACCGATCACCGGGTACTTGATGGCCAATCGCCCTTCGCCCGTGGCGGGGTCCGTGAAGGTCTCATTGCGGGAGACGGGCACCGCGGTGGCCCCGTCGATGGTCTCCAGGCCGTCGAAGACGACGATGTCGGAGCCGTACTCGTAGTCATAGGTGTGGGCGTGCTCGACGCGCAGGTTCACCGACACGGCCACCTTGTCCGGCGCCACCTGGAAGGGGAAGCCCAGACCATAGCGCAGTACCAGGTCCTCGGAGCTATCGGGCGGCACGGTGAGGCGCGCGGCGGATTTGGTGATGCCCGTGATGCCGGCGGTGTCATCCTGTGCCCAGACAAGGCCGGGTACGGCGGCGGCTAGCAGCGCGATGGCGCCGGTCCGCATGGCTGTCATTGTGTCGGGTCACCCTCCGTGTGCGGCGCGATGGTCGCCGGTAGACTGCTCAGTTTTCCGACGAGCTCAGTGGTTTTCGCCACCAGCAGGTGCTCGGCCTCCGCGGCGTGACGGGCGCAGTCCACCTCGTACCCACCTTCGGGAAAGGAGGCCGCGGCGGGGATGTAGCCCACCCGCCTATTGGTGTAGCCGCAGACCCATGCCCTTCGCCCGGCCAGTTCCGTCTTCAGCCGCAGCCCGATCTCGCAGCAGACCTCGCCCTCGATGCCCACCAGGTACAGATCGCCGATCCGTAGGACCTGCACCTCGATGTCGGAGGTGCGGGTGGGGTCCTTCTTCATGGGGGCGGCAACCCTCGCCGCGACGCCGGCCAGAGGGCCGGCTATGGCCGCCGGGCGGGCGCACAGCCCGGCAAGCACCGCACGGCCCAGCTCATGGCCCAGCTCGCGGAGGTTGTCGCGGGACTCGTAATCAAAGCGGCCGGCCGGCGTGAGACTGCGGGGCTTGATGTCGCCGCCACAGCCCTGGAGGAATACCGGCACGCAGCCGGGGAAGGCGCCGGAGAGCAACTCCCGGGCATACATGGGGTAATCCGGCCCCACCTGAAGGCCACCGATCGTCGTGGGATGGCAGGCATAGCCAAACAGGAGGGCCCGGGTGGTGCCGTCTTGGGTCAGGATGCGCAGGACCGGGACGTCCGGATCCATGGCGCGGTCCACCGCCGGCCGCCAGGAGGCCTTCCCGTCCGCATCCAGGCCCCGGCGACTGATCCCCAGGGTGCAGGAGCTGAGGGTGTACTGGAGCGTGGCCGGGCGCAGGTCGGCCACCGCCGCCGCCAACAGACCGCAGGTCTTCGTCTTGAACATGTCGGGGAAGTCGCCATTTCGCTCGAAGATCGGGCCACAGTGGGTGTGGGAGCTGTTGACCATCATGCACTGCGGGGCGATGCCCACCTGGGCCGCCGCCCGGCGGATGTCGGCGACCTGCACGGGACCGACGCCGATGATGTCAATGGCCATGAGGCCCAGCCGAGTGGCGCCGTCCTCCAACACAATGCAGGTTGCCTGCAGCTCGCCGTAGACACCTGTGGACTGCTCGGTTCGGGACGCGAAGCCCGCCATGTACACGGGGCCCCGGGGGGTGATGGTGGTCGTGGCCAGGCCGACCTTCAGGGAGGGGGCAGGCTCCTGTGCGGCGCTTGCGATGCAGAGGCCGAGGAGGAGAGCGACG
>CAYRFY010000789.1:2432-3304 GCA_964423635.1 uncultured Armatimonadia bacterium
GGTTCGGCTCATCTGAGCCTCCGGGGGATGTGATGGTGGTGGCGCGTGGCATGCGAACGGCAGACCGCGCGGGCGCCCGGATCTGGCTCGGCGGTGGGAGCATCTCAGTCTTCGCTCTCGACCCCGGCCACGCCTTCTCTTGACACCGGCCACCTTGCCCCCTACCCTGAACGCGCTGGACCCATCCCATGGGACCGTCGCCGCAAGGTCTTGCCCGGCCGGAAGTGCCCTTTTGAAGGCTATGGCGCCCGGAGGGTGCGGCCCGAAGACTCTCGCCCTGGCCGGGACTGTCATTCTGAGAGCGTCCGCTCCCGGTAAGAGAAACTCGAGGAATCCCCCGGCATTCAACGAGATCCTTCGCTATCCCGCTGTGCGGGATGCACGCTCAGGACGACAATCACCGGCGGACGTGCGCTTCTTTGCCAACCTCCCGGCGGAGGTTCGCCTCAAACCGACGAGCACGGCGCGGAGGTTCGCCTCACACCGACGAGTACGGCGCGGAGGTTCGCCTCAAACCGACGAGTACGGCGCGGAGGTTCGCCTCGGGTCGGTGTCACGGCGCGGAGGTTCGCCTCACACCGACGAGCACGGCGCGGAGGTTCGCCTCGGGTCGGGGTCACGGCGCGGAGGTTCGCCTCGGGTCGGTGTCACGGCCGGGCGGCGATCCCGCAGGGCGGGATCGCCGAGTCGGGCTGGAAACTCAGGTTATGCAGGTTCCGGGCAGGCGCCGATTCACGTCGCCTCACCCCCCCAGCCCCCCTCTCCCTTACTCCGCCAAACGGCAGGCGGAGACGGGAGGAGGGGGGAGAACGGCAGCACTTCGACCGTTCCGGACGTGGGAATGGCGAAATGTGGCCCCAGTGCGTTCATGC
>CAYRFY010000790.1:0-3299 GCA_964423635.1 uncultured Armatimonadia bacterium
CCCCCTCAATCCCCCCGCAGGCGGGGGGAGGCACGACCGGGCGCCTCACCAGAAGGTTGCCCCGGGGTTGGGGCGACGTGAGTCGCCACCTGCCGGTGACCTGCATTAATGTGAGTGGAAAGCCCGACCTACAGCGACAACGACAACCCAACTCATCCAAAGGAGCAAGGACACATGCGCCACTTCCGTCGGTCCGGGGTCACCTTGCTCTCGGCCATCTTCTCTCTGCTGGTGCTGGTATCGGCCCTCACCATCGTGCTCCAGACCTACGTGGTCGGCTCGCGGAGCCAACGCCTCAGCGCTCAACGCGACGCCGCCACGGTGGCCCTGGAGGCACAGCTTGAGACCCTGCGTGCCGGCGGCTACAGTCGACTGCCGGCCACCGGGGCCTTGCCCATCCCGGCCACCGCGCTGCGCTCGTTGCCACAGGCCGAGGGGCGGGTCGCCGTCGCTCCCGGCCCCGTGCCGGACACCCGTGTGGTCACAGCCGAGGTCACCTGGGAGCAGCACGGACCCCATCGCGAGGAGCTGAGCATCGTGATGGCCGCAAAGGGGCTGAACCCATGAGCCGTCTGCGCGCCGCCCGTATCCCGACACGATGCGGCTTCACCCTTGCCGAAGCCTGTGTCGCCATCGCCCTCACGGGTCTGATCGCCGTCTGGGCCACGCGCCTGGTATTCATCTCCGACCGGGCCATGCAGAAGGACACCCGCCAGATCCACCATGCCGTGGCGCGGATGTCCTTGGAGGCCACGCTCAGAGACGATATCCAGATGGCCCAGGAGGCCTCGGTGACCGCCTCGGGGGCGCTCCATCTGGCCTACGCCGATGGTTCGAGCCTGACTTACAGCTCCTCGCAGGAGGGGACCACCCGAGTGCCGGGTGCGGGTGAGCCGGACCTGTTCACCGGCGTCCGGACGACCTTCCAGGCCACGGAGCAGAAGCTGGTGAAGACGACCTTGGTCGATGCGGCGGGGGAGCAGACACAGATCACGCTGCTGCCGAGGAACGCAATCGACAACTGGGGCCAGCACCCCTGGGCCCAGTACCCCATGGGTGACGGCCCTGGAGGCGGTGGCGGCGATGAATGACCGCAGGGCTCTTGGTGGCGTCCGCGGGCGGCGCGGCGCGGCGACAATCCTGCTCACCGTGGTCCTGCTCGTCTTGATCGCGGCCGGTACCAGCAGCTATCTCCTGCTTGTGGCCACTCGGGCGCGCCAGAGCGCCTATGAGCGGGACGCCATCCAGGCACTTTACGCCGCCGAGGCCGGGATAGAGGTGGCGCTCGCGGCCCTCCCCGGCTCTGATAGTGCGCGAGAGTTCGAAGGTAGCTGCGGAAATGGCAGGTGGGCCGCCCGCGCTCTGGTCGGCGGACGGCGAGCAAGCATCGAATCCGTGGGCCATGTGACCCCTCGCGTGGGGGCGCCGGTGGCGCGGAAGCTCATCGTGGCGGCGCGCCGGAGCGGGGACAGATGGCGGATCGAAAACTGGCGTCGCGTGCCTGTGACGGCCGCAGAGACCCCGCGGCAGAACCCGGCCCCCGCCCTCCGCGAGGGCATTGGGGAGGACTAGGCAATGAGGCCGCAATCGACTGCAGGCTTCACCGTCATCGAGATGATGATCGTGGTCAGCATCATCGCCATCCTGGGGGCTCTCCTCTTCCCTGTGTTCGCCAGAGCCCGCGAGAAGGCCCATTCGATCGTCTGCGCCTCCAACCTGCGCAACATGGGGCTGGCGCTCAGGGTCTACTCATCCGAGCACTACGGACACTTCCCGCCCACCGACAACGACCTGTGGCCTCTCTGGTCCAAGCACCTCTCCGACGCCGAGGTGCTGCAGTGCCCGACCGTGTCCAAACTCCAGCGGGCCCTGCCCGGCTGGCAGGCTCCGGGCCGCAGGCACGACCCGGTGGGGTTTCCGTGCGACTATGCGTACCGCGGCGGCCTGCAGGACGATGTCGCGCCCAAGCTGGTCGTGGTGGCGGACGACACGGTCGACCGGCACAACGAGGGCTCAAACTTCCTGTTCGTCGACGGGCATTCGAAGTGGCTGAGGAAGCCCGGATACGGAGGAGATGAGCCGATAGAGGGCATAGAAGGCCTGGAAGAGCTGCGCAAGCTCATGGTTCAGGGGCAGTGGCGAGAGCCGACCATGCCCTGGGGTGAGGAGGGCAGACCATGACCTTGCACCTGCGCCGCGCCCGGGGCTTCACGCTGGTAGAGATACTCATGGTGATCAGCATCATCGCGGTTATGGCCGCCATCTTGTTCCCCGTGTTCGCCAGAGCCAGGGAGCAGGCGCGGGCCACCACCTGCGTGACCAACCTGTGCAACATCGCTCTGGCGCTGCGCATGTACGGTGCCGATCATGCTGGACTGCTGCCCCCGCGAGAAGACGACCTGGGCCCCCTGTACCCCAAGTACCTTGACGCCGAGCAGGTCTTCCGCTGCCCGAGCCAGGCCTCCGGCGACTTCGGGATGGGAACCCCGGCCGAGCCTGCGCCCCCACCGCCGGAGATGCCGCCGGACGTGGGCGGACCTCCTACGGGTCCCCCGGCGGGAATGGGCGCTCCGCCCATGGGTCCTGGCGCTCCGCCCATTGGTCCCGGCGCCCCGCCGATGGGTCCCGGCGCCCCGCCGATGGGTCCGGGCGGTCCGCCGATGGGTCCGGGCGGTCCGCCGATGGGTCCGGGCGCCCCGCCGATGGGTCCGGGCGCTCCGCCCATGGCTCCCGGGCCCGGCGCGTTGCGAGGGCCCGACCCAACAGGCTCCCAAGTGGTTCCGGCCGCGTACGTTCCGTGTCAGGGCCCCCCTCCCGGTGGAGGGCCGGGCGTACCGGCGGGTGTATTGACCACGAACTACTTCTACCGCGCCGGGCGCGATCTGAACCTGGCGCCCTCGGTGTGGCTGTGCTCCGACCATTATCCCGCGCACAATGACGGAGCCAACGTGCTGTACACCGACGGGGCCGTCAGGCGCCTCCCCGCTACGGCCTGGTACGCCGCGGGCTTCCGGGATGCCTCCGACTTACACGGCGCCCACCTGTGGACACCCGAGGCGCAGCCGCCTCCGGCGCCGGGCGGAGGAGGAGGCTGGATGCCATGAGACGCAGGCGGTCCAATGCGGGGTTCTCGGCGGCCGAACTGAGCCTGTGCTTCCTGACCATCGCCATACTCAGCGCGCTGATCTGGGTCTTCGGCCAAAGCTGCAGGGAGAGAGGTAGAGCCATCTCCTGTGCCAGCAATGTCCGGCAGCTTTCGCTTGCAATGCGCATGTACATGGCCGACAACGGCGGGCGCG
>CAYRFY010000791.1:0-3298 GCA_964423635.1 uncultured Armatimonadia bacterium
GGTGTCCGCGCTATCGGCGCCGAGTGTTGTGGAGTGAATTGCGGGGGCACCGTACTCAGTCCGCACCAAGTCCAGTCGTCAGGTGGGTACCCCGGCACGATGCCCCCAGCGATCCAGGCCGCGTCGACATCGTGCCGCGCATACAGGTGCCTGTGAGTTAGGTATGGTGTCCCTGGACGAGGAATACCTGTCGATCCGCGCCCACCCAGAGCCCCTCCGGCGTCGCGCACCAGCAGCGCCACGGGCCGGGCTCGCGGCAGACGGCCAGATCGTCGCCGTCGACGGACACGAGCCGCGCCCGTCCGCCGTACTCGTGCACTACGAAGCCATCCCCCAGCGGGGCCAGATGGTCGATCCCCTCTGCGAGCAGGCGACACCAGCGCTCCGCGCCGTCGGGTGCCAGGCCCAGCAGGAAGCCCTGCGAGGTGGCGGCCACCAGGCCCGGTGTGCTTGTCTCGAAGCCCAGGCCCGTAACCCTGCCGCCCAGATGGGCTTCGAAGAGATGTTCCGGCGGCGTTTCGGGGCCGACACCCAGGCCGGTGATGTCGTACACACACAGGTTCCGGCCACGCGTAGCACCGCAGGCGATGAGCGAGCCGTCATTGATCTTACCCCAGGCTACGGCGCTGAGGCAGCTCGTCCATCCCTCCACCGGCAGCTCGGCCTTGACACGGCCCTCGTGGGTCAGGAGGCGGCAGGCCGAGGTGTCGCTCAGTATATCGCCACCGACGATGATCTCGGGCACCCCGTCGCCATCCACGTCGGCCACGCACACACGCCCCGGCACCCCCTCGTTGTACCGCCACATCCAGCGCTCGGCCCCCGCGGCGTCGTAGAGGCGTACCTGTATGTCGCCGCAACCCACAGCGAAGAGCATCTCGCCGGCGAAGACACCGCCTGCGACCTGTACCGCCGCCGGAGTAACCAACTCCCACCAGGGCCATGGGCTCGGCTCGCGGACGACGGTGCGCTGCCACAGGTGCCCGCCGCCTTCGTCCAGGGCCACGAGGCCGTCCGGACCGCAGCCGACGAGCACCATCGGGCCTGCGCCCCCCGGGGCGCTGAGGTCGTGCACAGAACCCTCGACGCGGATCTGCCAGATCACTGCGGCCTCCGCGTCCAGTGCCGTGACGGTGCCGTCTTCAGCGCCCACGATCACCCCGCCGGCGGGGGATGGCTCGACACAGGTCACCGGCGCCGCGAAATCGGCGACGGCCTCGGCGGCCAGGTGCGCAACGTGCGCCGAGACGGTCGAGGCGGCCGGGGCGGCGGTGATCGAGGGGTGCTTCACAGGCAGATGCCACCGGTGAGAACCGTCACTGAGCAACAGGCCGCCCTCATCCGGCCGCAGGGAGAGTTCGGGTTCGCGGCCGCCGCGAATCTGTATGAGGTGGGTCAGGCTGACGGACCGGCCCGCAGTCAGCTCGCAAGCCAGGCGCGCCGTGTAGGCCTCGAGGCGGAGGTCCTCCGTCTGGTACCGGAGCCGCCAGAGCGCCTCGGCATCGTCGACGACGGACGCCGTCTCGCCGTCGATGCGCGCGTGCCATAGCAGGTGGATGGGGAGGGCCTCCAGGCGCAGGGCGGCGTCGGCGGTGACGCAGGAAAGCAGCAGCTCCACGTCGCCGGCGGTGGCGCTGTGCCGGGGACTGCACAGACGGCGGCCCTCAAGCTGCGCATGGGCGGGAATGCGGAAGTGGGCCTCCACGGCGTAAGAGCCGGGCTGTGTGGCGGTGACCGTGTCGTGCACGACGAGACAGAGGCCACGGCGCAGATGAATCTCGCGCACCCAGTCGGCTCCGGCGTAGCCGGGGAGCAACAGGCGGAGGTATGCGTTGCCCTCGGCATCCATCTCATTGGCCTGCAGGGCCGGGAATGAGGGCACCGGGCCCATCTCGCCGTCGCGGGTTACAGTGACCGTTGAGTGGTGCTCCGGTGCCGACCAGATGAGATTGTCCTCGCACACGATGCAGCTAAGGCCGAAGCGCGCGTAATCCAGGATCCCGGCGGCATCGGCGTACGAATGCGAGCCGCCGCCGAGGCCGTCCAGGAGCAGATAGTCGTCGTCGGGGCCCCAGCCCGTGCGCACCGCGAGCTTGTCAAAGCAGCTCGCCAGCGGAACCGTCGGTGGCGTGTCGGTGACCCCCGCGGCCAACTCGGGCTCGCGCTCCCAGACGTTGTAGATCAGCGGGTCCATAGGGATTACGGTCACCGTCGGCGCCGGTGGCGCGACCTGGGACAGGTCAATGTCGAAGGCGCGGGTGGGCGACATGACATCGCCCGCGCGCAGACGCAGGAACTCCGGGGCGCGGTTGTGCACGTAGCTGTATGCCCCGTCACGATAGTACGCTGCGGCGATGCGGAGATTGGGGCCCGGAAGGGCCCAGGCCAGATCGGAGTCTCCGGCCGAGGGCATCCAGCCCTGATTGTTGACGATGGCCACGGCGCAATCGGCGGCGGCCCTCGCACCGCCGGCCGAAAAGTAGCGGTGCTCCGGGTCCAGGAGGCCGTACTCCAAAATCAGCGGCTGGGAGACAAACCACGCGTGACACAGGCCGTCGCAGATGGGCTTCCAGTTCTGGGCGTAGGGCGCAAAGACCGTCTCAGCCACGCTCTGCCACTCCTCGGCGGCGGCCACCTCCGGGTGATGCCGCCGGAAGTAGTCGGCCGCGTAGGCCAGGGCGAGGGCAGGAAACAGGCCGTGGTTCTGCCGGGGGTAGTGAGGCGATTGGTAGACGCGATGGCGCAGGTGGGCCATGCCGTCATCGCTTGCGGCCCATCCTGTGATGAACCCCAGAATCTCGCGCTGCAGGTCCGGCGGGATGAGCCCGACGGCCTCCAGCAGCCGCCAGGTGGAGACGTGCGAGAGCATGAACAGGTGCGTCTGGACGATCTTCTCGCTACGCCGGAACCCGCAACGGAGGATAGCACGCCATGCCTGGTGGTACTCCTCCAGCAACCGGCGATCGCCCGTCAGGTAAGCCAGGTACCCCTTCTGGTCGCCGCGGCAGAAGTTCGCGATCTGCCAGTCCAAAGGCGGCAAAGGTGCGTCTTTGATGCTGTGCGCATCCGCGGCGCAGAGTGGAAGGCGCGTGGGCCTGATCTCCTCCAGGAAGGGCAGAGGCTCGGCGAGGCGGTGAAGCAGCGCACGGGTACCTGCGCCCAGGCCGTCTGTGTCGGAGTAGCCCAGGTGGATGATGTTGTGCCCGGTGGCCAGCGGGTCGAGGAGCGTCCGTAGCTCGTAGCCGCCGGGGCCGGGGTAGCAGCGATCGGTGACGCATAGAAGGCGATAGTACAGGTC
>CAYRFY010000792.1:0-3293 GCA_964423635.1 uncultured Armatimonadia bacterium
CCGTCGCTAGGCGACGCCGCTGCGCGGCATCAACGGTCCTCCGGACCGCACGGCCCACGGCCTCTTCCCGTCGTCGGTTTGGTGGATTTCCCCCTCACCCTCCGCTCCAGCCCTCCGGGCTGTCTCGGAGACCTCTCCCGGGCGGCCCTTCGGGCCTGGGAGAGGTAGAACGGCCACGGCCCACGGCCCACGGCACTCAACCCCGGCCCATCTCCTTCACGCGCCCAAACGACGGACGCTTGGAGAAGAGTGAACGGCGACGGCCTACGGCGCCACTACCCTAAGGAGGCATCTCCATGTATCACTTCATCCTCTGCGTTGTCCCCGCGCTGCTCGCCGGTTCGGCTCTTGGCCAGTCCAACTGCCGCCTGTATCTCGCCAGTCAGTACGACTGGGAGACCAAGAAAGGCTTCTACCTGGATCTCGAGGGCTCAAGACTCGCCGAGCTGCCCCTCATCCTCGGCGTCGCCGATGGCGAGCAATGGCGGTTTGTCTCCCACAGCCCCGGCTTCACCATCGGCAGGGACTACGCCCTGCGCGCGGTGATCGAGCCCACCTTCGCCCATCTCTTCATCGATGGTGCCGAAGTGGGCCGCATGGAGGCCGCCATCACGCCCCATGCGGGCGCGCTGGAAGTCAACTACCGGCCCCCCTGGGCCGATGAGAGGGGCGATTGGCTGGCCGTGGCCGGCCACGTGCGCGTTGCCGTCACTCGAGATGGGGAGGAGGCCGAGAGCCGGGATTTCGACTTCACCACCTCCGCCTCGCGCGACATCCCGCTGCAGCTCTTCGAGCCGGGGACGCCGTCCGGCACCCCTCTGGACTACCGCTCCGATGACACACTCACTATCGAGATCGACCTCCGCTTCGCCGACAACGATCTGCGCGCCTACGCCCCCTTTGTGGACACCTACGGGCAGTCGATTCACGGCGACTGGCCCGAGAAAGTCACCTCGGACGAGGAGCTGCAGGCCGACATCGCCGCCGAGGACGCCGAGCTTGCCACGATGCCGCCCTCGGAGGACTTCGACCCCTACGGTGGCCACAAGGGCGCAGGCTGGACGGAGCAGGCCACCGGGTTCTACCGCGTCACCAGGCGGGAGGGCCTCTGGTGGCTGATCACCCCCGACGGCAACCCCTGCTTCTACACCGGGGTCAGCAGCGTGCCGGCTTTGGTCTGGGAGACCACGCCGGTGTCGGAACGGGAGTTCCTCTTCCAATGGCTTCCCGAGCGCGAGGGGCGCTTCGCCCCGGCCTGGGCCGCGAACCACTGGGGCACCCATGACGGCACCGAATACGTGTGCTTCTACACCTGCAATCTGATCCGCAAGTACGGTGAGGGCTGGGACCGGACAGCCACCGAGCGCGCCTTCCGCCGGCTCAAGTGCTTCGGCTTCTCCGGCGGGGGCAAGTGGGGGGCGCCCTCCGGCATGGTGGAGAACCCGGTGCTGGGGCGCGGGAGCACGCCGGCCCTCGTGGAGCGGCCGGACGTATTCGACCCCGAGGTCTGCCGCACGTTCCGCGAGGAGCTGGCCCGGCAGATTGCTCCGCGCCTCAACGACCCACTCGTCCTGGGCTGGTCGTACGGCAATGAATACGGCGAGATCGTCAAGCCTCAGGAGGTCAGGGACATCCTGGCCATGGGAGCGGATGTGCCCTGCAAGCGCGCCTTTTGTGACGAGGCCCTAAAGAGCCTCTACGAAGGCGAGCTGGCCCGCCTCGCCGCCGCCTGGAAACTGCAGGCCACCGCTATCCAGGACCTGTATGCCGGCACTCCGGACCCGCCCGCCGAGGACGTGGAGAAGCTTCGACAGTTCTACGAGGACGCCTACTACAGCTTCCTGTACACCACCATCAAGGACATCGACCCCAACCACCTGTACCTGGGGAACTGGATCGTCCCGGGCTGGTGGGTGAATGAGGAGGACTGGCGCATCCACGCCAGGCATTGCGATGTCATCGGGTACGATCGCTACAACCGCGAGTATCTGGAAGAACGGCTCCAGAGGCTGCAGCGGGAGAGCGACAAGCCCACCTTGTGCGGCGAGTTCGGCCTCCCCGCCTGGTACGAGGGACGGCGGGGCTTCGGGCGTTATCCGGCCAATGCGGCGGATGACGGTGAGGCCGGGGAGCTTTACGAAGGCTGGGTGCGGGGGGCCGCCGCGGACCCTTATTGCATCGGGCTGGAGTGGTTCTTGTACCGCGATCAGCCTGTTACCGGGCGCGGGCCGGGCCGAGGGCCGGAGCTGGTGCACGGCGAGCACTTCGCCTTCGGGATCGTGACGGAGACGGACCGCGTGAAGTGGCCGCTGGTGCAAAGGATGCGGGAGGCCAACCTGCAGGCGGCAATCTGGCGGCAGGAAGCCGCGCGGAAGCCGTAGTCTGGCACCGGAAAGACCCCCCACCGTGCCACGGGTGTAAAAGCGGCGCTTGCGGGGCTTCGAAGCCGGTTTGCGGCGGCGTTGGCCCGCTGATTGCTATGGGATGATCGGTACAGGTGGAAAACAGGGACGCAGTCGCGACGACACTCTCATCACCGCAGCCCCGCTCTGTCTCCCGTCGCCCACCCGTCTTCCCCCGGCGCCCTCCGCTATCGGACGCCAGAGCTCTCGCAACAATCGGACACAGATAAGAAGCCACCATCGCGCTACAGTAGATCCAATCATCGCAGCCAAACATGGACAACACGCGGAGCAGGGCGCCGGGGGATACCAGGCACCTGCTCCGCGGCAGTTCTGGTGGGGCTTGGGCGGTTGGCGGAACGCGATGGCCAATGGCACGGCAGCGGCAACGGCGGCGCTCTGTAGGGCGCGGGCCTGTACCGCGCCGCGGGGGGCATGCAACGGCAGAAAGGCAACGGCGGCGGCGCTCTGTAGGGCGCGGGCCTGTACCGCGCCGAGGGGGTCATCCAAGGCCAACGACGAACGGCGGCGGCAACAGGTCGCCGCCCCTCTGTAGGGCGCGGGCCTGTACCGCGCCGAGGGGGTCATCCAACGGCAGAAAGGCAACGGCGGCGGCGCACAGGTCGCCGCCCTACAGCGGCCCGTATGCGGTTCTATCGGTTCTTTCGGTTCTATCGGTTCTTCTCCGCCCACTCGCGTGCGGGCAATGAAAAGGAATGTGGGCACAGGGAGACCGACACCGCTGCGGTTCTGCGGTTTTGCCCCCCTTCTAAAGGAATCTGGGCAGGTGAGACCCGGCAGTAGGGAAGGACCCCCAAGATACAGGTGTGCTTTCGCTGCCCAATCTCGGAGGCGCCGAAGAGAACCGATAGAACCGAAAGAACCGATAGA
>CAYRFY010000793.1:0-2736 GCA_964423635.1 uncultured Armatimonadia bacterium
CTCCTCCCGTTTCGCCCGTCGTTTGGGCGAATAAGGGAGAGGGGACAGCGACCGCTTGCGGTCGCAGGGGTGAGGCGCCGTTCTCCGTGGTCTGAGGTTCTACTCCACCACATCCAGCTTCAGGCTGTCCAGATAGAACACCGCCGTGTCGGTGGCGTTGCTGATGAACCCCAGCCACTCCAGCGTCTTGCACTTTGGGTCGCACGGCAGGTCTTCAAGCGCCTCAGGCTCCCTGCCGGGCACGGTGACCGTCAGCTTCCACGTCCCGTTGGCATCCTTGCCCAGGACCGAGCTGAGCTCGAAGTGCACCCACTGCTTGTGCGGGAGCTGCACCACGGGCTCTGTCGCCGCGCTGAGCCGGCCCTCCCCGTCCACGGCCATGGTCGGGCCCACGCGGAAGGGGCTGGAGGCGTCGCGCCACTCGTGGCAGAGGATCGCGCCGGGCTCCAGCCACAGATCGAAGCTGCAGGTAGCGGTGCCCCCGCGCTGATGGGGATGGTAATAAAGGTGGGGGTTCCAGACCTGGTCGAGACCGGGGGCATCGGTGAACTTCAGGCTCCGCTTGCCGGTGGCGGCAATCTCGTCCGTGACACGGATCGAGGCCGAGCCGGCCTCGCCGTGAGTGATGGCCAGATCGGCCTGGCCCTGCAGCGGCGTGTTCTCGAACCCGTCGTCGATGCTGATGGGCTGCGCCTGGGCGCGGGTGGGCTTGGTGGCGGGAGGGCGCTGGATGCTACGCGCGAGCGCCACCAGCTCCGGCGGCCCCGTGATGCCCGCCAGGCTCGTGTCGATGGGCACGAACCCCAGCTTCAGGGCCGGTGAATCCTCGGGCAGGCGGAAGTCACCGTTCTGAGGGTCGGCGAACCCGGGATCGGCGATGACGGAATGCACGTCCATGCCTTTGGCCTGCCAGGCCGCGAAGTCCAGTTCCAGAGGGAAGGTCAATTCTTCGCCTTCGGTATGGTAGTAGAGGTTGTAGTCTGCAGTCAGGTCGCTCTCGCGCTGGAACAGGGCGCCCTCCTCGAAGTAGACGATATTGTGCTCGAAGGTCAGGCTCGACTCCTGGTCCCGGCGGCCCAGATGGATCTGACCGTCGCGGCCGAGGGCGAAGATGTTATTGCGCGCCGTATTGCGGCGGCCGTAGTGTACCGTCAGCCCGCCGCTGGCGGTGCGGTAGGTGACGTTGTTTTCGATAAGGATGTCGCTGCTGCCCTCATCCGGGTAGATGCCGCCCGCTCCGTAGCCCTCCTCCCAGTCCCAGATGTCGTGGATCAGATTGCCCCGGATCACCGTGCCCGGCGAGGTGCCCAGGGTGTAGATCGCCGCCATGTCGCAGAGCTTCCCGCGGCCCAGGTCGTGGAGATAGTTGTACTCGATACGGTTCCGGTGCGCCCCGGTGGGGGCAAAGCCCCACGTCCAGCCGCACGATATCCCTGAGTAGTTGGAGTCGCAGATCTCGTTGTGGGCGATGGTGTTGTCGCTGCTCTGGCCGATCCACATCGGGATGGCGCCGTAGAAGTCAATGCCCAGGTCGCGGATGAGGTTGTCGCTCACCACATTGCCGCCGGTCTCATCCATGGCGACCTGCGGGATACCGTCTGTCCCGATGCGCACGCCTCCGGCGCTGCAGTCGTGCACGTAGCAGTGGGTGACCTCATTGCTCAAGCACCCGCGCCGGAACCAGATGGCGTAGTTCCCCAGGTGGGTCACCTCGCAGCCGTCCAGCACGCAGCGTCGGGCGCCATCGGCCTGCAGCGCCGCGTTCACCGTCACTGCCGCCTGCCAATCCGAGTGCCCGGTGGGCTCCAGGACGTAGTTGGTGTGTTGGAAGCTGAGTCCCTCGAAGCGGAGGTTCTCCACGGGCAGCCCGGCGTCGCGATCGCCCTGGAGCAGGACAAGTTGTGTCAGCCACGGGGCCACCACCTCGGCGGTGGCCATGTCCTCACCCGGCCGCGGGCGATAGTACAAGAGCCCCTCGGCCCGGTCGAGGTACCACTCGCCGGGAGCGTCCAGCGCGGCTTTCGTCCCCTCCACATAGTACCGCTGGTTGGCCCAGAACGGCCACTTCATCTCCCCGCCCAGTGTGACTGTGCTGGTCTCCTCGTCCACGCTCTTGATGGGCAGAAGCCCCGTCTCCCAGTGGTAGAAGACGCAGATGTTCGCTCCGGCGAGGTCGTCCCAGTTCTCCAGATCACCGGGCTTGAAACGGAAGGCGCTCTTGGAGGAGTTCGTCTCATTGCCCTGGGCGTCCACGAAGGGCGCCGCCGCGCCCACGGTGCGGAAGTAGCCGGTATTGGGGCTGCGGGCCAGGGTGGCACGGCCGCCGTTGACGTACAGCGAGCGCAGCGGCCACATGCCTCCGCGGTCCTGCGGCACCGCGGCCACCCACAGGCCGGGCTCCACTTCGCTCCAACCGGAGATCACCATGCCGCCCGAGATGAGGCTTTGCCATTCCGGTGCTCCGGAGTAGACGATGGGGGCCGCGTCGGTGCCCGAGTCCAGGGGGCCGAAGGCTAGGGGCGTCTCCAGGCGGTAGACTCCGGCGGCGAGCTGAACGCGCGCGCCCTCCGTCAGCTTCCCTTCGCCCCGCAGAGCCCGGAGACGGTCGCGGGCCGCGACCACCGTTGCCAACGGGCCGTCGGTGCCCCCGTCATCGGGGCGCTGCAGACTGCCGGACCAGGCATCATTACCATCTGGAGCGACGAAGAGCGTCACCGGGGCCGCGGAACAGGAGGC
>CAYRFY010000793.1:2746-3291 GCA_964423635.1 uncultured Armatimonadia bacterium
CCACCGAGACAAGGGTGAGCAGCGAAAGAAAGGCGCGAAACATTGGATCTCCTCCCTGGTGCAGGATGTCTCATAGAAGCAATTCGCCGGTAGTGTCTCCGAGGCCTGCGCGGCGGACAGGGGCGACAGGGGCGCGGCCGTTGCCTCTGTGCCCGGAGGTCCCCCGGCCCCACCGCGCGAAGCTTCCCCCATACCCGCACCGCACCACCCTCAGAGGAGTCTTG
Source organism: uncultured Armatimonadia bacterium (assembly GCA_964423635.1). Classification (GTDB taxonomy): domain Bacteria; phylum Armatimonadota; class Zipacnadia; order Zipacnadales; family JABUFB01; genus CAYRFY01. Next base: position 2,971 of record CAYRFY010000793.1, read on the forward strand.
CCATGGCCCCCTACGCCTTGCTCCTTGCCGCCGTTGCTCTCGGCTCGCTATCCCTGGCCTCTGCCGCCGAGACCATCCCGCCACAGCCGACGAGACCGGATGGCGCCCCCAATCGCGCCTACTGGATGGCCGCCGGGACGTTTGGTGTGATGACACACTATCTCTTTCGTCCCGCGGGCGAGACCGCGGAGGAGCGCACCGCGGACCTCAACCGCACGGTGGATGCCTTCGATGTCGACGGCTATGTGCAGCAGATCGTGCAGACCGGCGCCGACTGGGTCATCTTCACCCTGGGTCAGACCACCGGTTACCTCTGCAGCC
>CAYRFY010000794.1:0-3284 GCA_964423635.1 uncultured Armatimonadia bacterium
CCACGGGTTTCACCCGTGGCTATTGTCCATTGCCCCTTCGGGGCAGACGGCGACGGCACGGCAACGGCCAACGGCATGCGGGCGGGACGCCCGCGCTCCCAGCACGCCAACGGCCAACGACCCCAACCTTCGCCGTTTCCCTGCCGTTCTCCGCGAGACTCCGTGTCTCCGTGGTCTGCCGTTGTCGTTGTCGTCATCGCCCTCCCTACTCCCCAGTTCTCCGCCTCCACAGCTCCTGATACGACCGGAAGTTGGCGTCACACACGAGCTGTCCTAAGGCCGCGGTGTACTTCACGCTCACCACCGGAGTGGCCTCGTAGCCCCCGCGGCGGAAGGCCTCGAAAGTGGGGATGTACCCCACGCTGTCGTTGGCCAGCTCGGCAATGAAGGTGTAGGGGAAGGGCGACCACTTCTTCATCTCCAGCCCCCACTCGACGAACAACTCGCCCGGAGCCGAGCAGAAGATCGCGTCTCCGAGGCGGACCACCTGGGTCTCCACAGGGGCGGTGCCCTGCGGGTCCCAGTCCTCGGCCCACTTGATCAGGGTGTCCTCGAAGAAGTTGGGCTCCGCCTTGGACTTGGCGTCCGCCAGGCGCTTTTCCAGCACGTCGTCCCACGGGAAGAACGGGACATCCAGTATCTCCTGGACCACATCGGCGCCCTGGTCTTCGCTGGGGAGGGCCTTCTCGGCAATGCACAGGGCCTTGCCGCCCAGCGCGCGGCCGATCTGGGTGGACTTGGCATTGCCCTTCAGCGGCCAGGGGCGCTCCATCAGGTACGGCACATGGTTGATATTGCCGCAGGCACCGTTGACAAACAGCACGATGGTCTCCGGGCCGTAGACGCCGCGAATGGTGTCCGTCAGCACCGCCGGATAGTCGGCGGAGATGAGATTGCCGCTGGTGACGTCGATGTGCAGCGAGTAGTTGACGATGACGCAAAACGGGTCCTGGCCCTCCTCGGCGAAGGCCAGTACGCCCAGTTCGTGGTCCGTGGGGCCGGCCACCCCGGCGGTGCTTTCGGGAGAGCCGGGGCCGAACTGCTCGGTGCCGTCACGCAGCCGGAAGCGACGGTTGAACGCCAGACCCTCTTCATTGTCTTTGCCGATGCGCAGCACACAGTCGCGCTGGTGTCTGGCAGCCGAGATCCCCGCCTCGGCGATGAGCTGCGGCAGCTTCTCCAGATACTCCTCGTTGGGCGGGATCAGGCCCCGGCTGCCCCGGGTCTCGGGCCCGGTGTGGGTGTGTGTGGCGCAGATGAGCACTCGCTCTCCGGGGATACCCGTGGCGGCGGTGAGCGCCTGGCGCGCGGCGGCCACGATCTCCCTGGGAAGGCAAATCAAGTCGCAGGCGATGAGGCCCACGGCCTCCTGTCCCTCGCCGACGATGACGGCCTTCGCCTTCAGGTCATAGATGACGCCCTCGGAGATGCGAGGGGTGAAGTACCCCGCCAAAGCGGTGCCGATGGGCGGGGTGATGACGGTCTCTGCCGCGCCTACGCGCATGGTTCCGGACATGGAAAAAGGTCTCCTCGTCGGACTGAGATAGGAGTGCAGGCATACCGGCTGCGGGCCGTGACGGGGCGCGTGGTCCAGCGCGTCCACCAAGGATCGAGGCGGAGGACCAGGGCTCCACTCAACTGTCGGTTCGACAGACCGCCGGGCCCCACCTTGCCGGCGAGACCCTACGGGAGGTTCAGGATGCCGCAGCTTACGGCCCCGCGTGCTCCCGTCGGCCACCGCGCCCCACGCCCAGGAACACCCCCATCGCCAGCAGCATCAGCACCGCCAGGGCGCGGTACGTATCGGCATAGGCCAGGTGCGGAATCATGAATCCCGCCACCACCGGGCCCGAGGCGTGGCCGACGTCCATGATGGTGCTCAGCACCCCCAGAGAGGTGCCGTAGTGGTGGGCTTTGGTCTCATCGGCCACGAGGGCGGAGGTCGAGGCCGTGACGACCGACATCGCCAGCCCGAACAGCGTGGCCCCGATGAGAAAGCCCCAGAAGTGCGGATAGGCGGTGAGGGAGAAAAGGGCGATGGCGTTGAGGGCCAGGCCGGCGGCGATCACCGGGCGGCGCCCCAGCCGGTCGGAGCTGCGCCCGCTCAGGGGCTTGGTCAGGGCGATCGTCACGATCTGGGCGCCGAAGATGAGCCCGATCTGCCACTCCGTGACCCCCTGCGACTTGGCATACAGCGGGATGAAGGTCTCCACCGCGCCGAAAGCCAGATACTGCAGGGCCTCGACGATACTCGTGACCACGATCGTTCGGTTGCGGCCAACGGTGACAAGACCTCGCCCCATCCGGCGCAGGGCACCGTCTGTAGGCGCAGAGGCCCCGCCATCGGGCACTGCGGCCCCGGGCAGGAGCAACGCACACAGCAGGGCAAGTGTGCCGCCTACCGCGCAGCCGACATACACCGCGTGGTAGCTGAGCAAGAGCAGCGCGCCGCCCAGCATAGGGGCAATCGAGCGACCTACCAACGTGGCCGAAGAGTACCACCCCATCTGCTCGGCCCGCCGCGCCCTGCTCAGGTCGGCGATGTACGCCATGGCCACAGGTCCGAAGATGGCCGTTGCCAGCCCGTGGTACATGCGCACCGCCACCAGCGCGCCGGCGGATTCGACGAACAGGTACAACACCGGAGCACTGGCGAAGACGAACATCGCCGAGAGCAGCACGGCGCGGCGCCCCAGGATGTCCGAGAGCGCTCCGGCAGGGAGGCTGACGATGATCCCGACCACGGTGGAGGCCGCCGCCACCAGACCCAGGACCGCATCGCCCAGGTGTAGGTAATCCCGGGCAAACAGCGGCAGCACCGGGGTCTTGGACATGGTGGAGCTAAGGATGGCAAGCATCCCCACTCCGCAAAGGATGAGGAAGGCCCGGCTATCGTGGCGCTCTTGGCCGGCGGTGGGTTCGGCCATGCGGCTCCTGCTTTCGCGACGAGATCGTGGGGGGGCGCGTGGTGTGCGGCCGTGCCGCACACCCGGCGTGGCCGTTGGTCGTTCGCCGTGGTAGGCCGAGCAGCCCTGCTCGGCGAGCGAGAACGGCAAACGGCCGTGGCGCGTGGCGCGTGGTTCGTGGCGCGAGACGGCAACGGCGCCGCTCCCTGCGGGTCCCGCCGACCGGGACCCGCTTTCCCTCTCCTTCACGATACGGCCGCTCAGGAGAGGGCTGAACGGCAACGGCTGCGGGCCTGGAGCCCCGCGGGCACGGTGGCTCTCAGCACTGTGTGCAGACGGCCTGGAAGGTGCCGGGCCAACGGCGACGGCCAAAGGCAA
>CAYRFY010000795.1:0-1814 GCA_964423635.1 uncultured Armatimonadia bacterium
GACGGCGACGGCACAGCGAACGGCGGGCGAGCCCTACGTGGGTCGCCCTCGATGGGGGAATCGTGGCGCACCTTGCGGTCTTGGAAGACCGCAGGCACGGAGGCGGGTCTACCATTGTTTTGGTTTCCGGCGTGAGGTGGAGGGCCTACGACTGCGATGACGACCCCCTCGCCCACCGGCGACGGCACGGGCAACGGCGGGCGAGCCCTACGTGGGTCGCCCTCGATGGAGGGCGTGCGACTCACTGCGGGTCCAGCCAGAACCACCTGGTCTCGCCCCGCCACATCTGTACCTCGATGCTCTCAAGCCCCTCCCCCACCACAGCGCCGGTCTGTAGATCGGTGACACGCGAGGGCCCCGGCAGCGTCAGGGTCTTGACCCCGGCGAAGATGGCGTGGACCGTCACGACCCGCTGATTGGCGTACACCGCATCCCACGGCTCCGCGGCGCACCAGCAGCCCGCCCACGCGGCGAGATTGTGCACGAAAGCCGCCCGCAGGCCCGGGGCGCCGATGAAGGCCGACTTCCAGGAGCCGAAGTCGCGCGTCGCCGCGGCCAGGCGCCGGGTCGTCACGTAATAGGCCAGCGCCGTCGCCTCCGGATCGGTCACCTCGTACGCAGGCCCCGCAATCCCCGTGGGATAGTTGATCGCCCCCTCCGCATTGGCCAGCAGCGGATTGCCGTCCTCAACCGGCGTGGTCGCCAGGCGGGCGACGCCCTCCGCGGGAGCAAGCGTCATCCCGGTGAGGGCCCGAAGCTCCGCGGCCGGGTCCCTCGCCCCCACAACCCCCGGGGCGTGGACGAAGATCAGCAGCTTGCCGTCTCGTTTGAGCGCCTCCACGGCCTCCCGCTCCCGCGGGGTCAACAGGTAGGCGTTGAGGAACAGATAGGCCCGGTGCTCCGGGAGGCCGGGGTTCGCCAGGTCGGACTGCAGATAGAGCCGGTACGGTACCCCGGCCAGATTCAGCTCGTGAATCTGGGCCGTCACGCCGCCGTGGCGGTAGGCGCCGCCGGCGGCGGGGGCCACCCAACTGTCGCTGTCCTCGCCGACGAACACGGCCAGGTCGGCCCGGGGCGGCTCCTCCACGGACAAGTCGCGCTCGAACGCCCCCATCGCCTCGGCGATCCCGGCCATGATGCCGTCATCTCGGAACCACCCGCCACTCATGTCATACCACCAGGTGCCGAGGCCGAAGGCCAACATCATCCCGCACTCGCGACGGACCATGGCATTGTGGACCTCGGCGGTCTCCGCCCGCCCCCAGGAGAAGTTGTTCTGCGGCGAAGGGTTCGGCTGTGAATGCCACGAGCGCCAGTCCTGCTCGGTCAGGTACGTCTTGCCGTGCAGGAGCGTGCTTCCGAATACATTGCGCACCGCCCCCTGCCACCCGGCCATGCGGATGCCGTAGGCCGCGGGCCCGGCGAGGAAGTCCAGTGCGTCGGACTGAAGGAAGCGTCCCAGGGCGATGTGGTTGGCGGAGTTGCAGGTGATGTCCTCATAGTAGGTGCCGCAGAGGATGCGGCGCGGTGTGCTTGTCCTGAGCACCTGCGCCAGGGCCATGACGTTCTCGGCCACCCCCTCGGAGTAGAAGCGGGTGTGGTCGGCGATATCCCCCTGCGTGGCGGGGTCCAGCAGTCCCTCGCAGCCCCAGAGGCGCTCTCCCGTCGGCACCGCGGCCGTCTCGAAGGTCACTTCGGGCCTGTTCCAGGCCGCCCGGAGGGCGTCCACGTCGCCTGCATACCTCCGCCGCAGCCATTCCCGGAAGGCCTCCTGCGCCCCGGGGCAGTAGTCGGCCAGGTGGAGATCCCTGGGG
>CAYRFY010000795.1:1824-3279 GCA_964423635.1 uncultured Armatimonadia bacterium
CACTGGCCGTCGTTGAAGCCCGCCACGTGATAGCCGATGACGGCTTTGCCCGCCTCGTTGGCCTCCACGTGGGCCGTGAGGCGACGCAGAGTCTCCGCCACATCCTCGCGAAGCTTGAGCGAGACCAGGGAGGGTCCGAAACGCTCGGGTGCCGTGGGGTCATCGCCCCAGCGTTTAGGGTGCATCTCGACGATGGCCCTACGGCCCTCCTGGTCCCGGGTGACGTGCTCGGGATTGTCGGCTCCCCACTCGCGGTACGGGTCGCAGGCCATGTAGAAGACCACGTAGGCGTGAGGATCGACGCGGAGGACACGCCACAGCAGGTCATCGACCTCGGAGAAGTCCCATTGGTTCGGCCCCAGCCACGGCCCGCGGTCGGCGTAGACGTTCCGCCCCAGCACGAGGGGCACGAGGTAGACGCGGACGCCGGCGTCACGGAAATCGGCGACCTGGGCATCGTCGGGGTTCCAGAAGGGGCCCACATACCAGGCCCAGGGCGTGGGCCTGCCGTCCAGGAAAAGACGGGGCCGGCCGGCGGTCTGGACAATCTCGACCTGTGCCCGGGGCCGCCGGGCGACGATGGCCCTGGCGGCTTCCAGGTCGGGTAAGATCTCCCTCGTGGGCGGCTCGTAGCGCGGCTTGACCTCAGGCTCGGCATCGGCCTCGGTGACGGCGAAGTCGTCCCAGTTGACTGTGGAGGGGGCCAGGGCCTGCACGCACTGGATGCGGAGGCGGTCGTTGCCCGGGCGGACGGCCACCGCCAGGCTGAGCTCTTGCCATTCGCCGCCCACGAGGATGGCGTGGGTGTCGCCGAAGGTATTGGGTAGGTCCCACTCGTCCTTGCCCGCCGGGAACTGACTGATCATGAAGTAGACGCCGCCCCGGAGATTGTCGTGGGGGTAGACCCAGGCGCCGATGCGATAAGTCTTGCCGCCCTCGACGGGCACCATCGGCCCCGAGAGGAGGGTATGGCCGACGGAACCTATCTTCTGCACCCGGAAGGACCGGGTGCCGCTGTGGGCCAGGGTGTCGTCCCAGATGAACTCACCGGTGCCGTCCTCCCCGGCATGGCTCGACCAGCCGTCGGGGGCGTCTCGGCCCACCTCGAGGGAGGCGTTCGGGACCACCGGTTGGGCCGGTGCGGGTCCCGATGCGGCGAGGATGCAGAGGGTGAGGATAGCGAGCATAGACAGCGCCTCCGGTGGCGAGATAGAGGTCCGGTTCGTCATGGGGGTGGGCCGACCTGCCTGAGGGGCTGTACGGAAGTGTCAGGAGACAGCAGACTTCGGCTCCGCAGTGCTCAGCGCGCGCGACGACGGAACGCCTCCGCGCAGGCGGCTCACTGCTATGCACACCCAACGGCTCCGGCAGACGACCCACACCGCGGGGCTCTGCCCCGCAACCATTGGGTCAAGGGGACAACGCACAGGTTGTCCCCCTGCCCGTTCGAACCGT
>CAYRFY010000796.1:0-3278 GCA_964423635.1 uncultured Armatimonadia bacterium
GACGCTCCAGAATGACAAAAATCGGGCCGGCCGGACTTTTCGGCCGGACCTCTAGTGCCTCCGCTGCCCGTGCTCAGTGGGAGACAGGTTGTTGGCGCGCTGGAGCGTCTCGGCCGGCAGGTGGCGCGGCAGCGCAGGGGTCGCGTCATCCTCCCCAATGCCGCATCGTGGAGGCGGGAAGGCACGGAACCCACGAGGCCAACACAAGGATGAAGCTCGTGCACGGCCACACAAGACGCTCCTGACACGGCCGGTCGGACGGTCTTCAGAAGGAGGGAGTGGCAGTGGCATCGGACTGCCGGCCGACATCTCACAGCGGCGCCGGGTCCGTGGCCGCCCTGGCGTTGCTTGTGGTCACCTGGGCCGCGCCCTGCTGGGCAGACGCGCCGGAAGCGATCCCCACCGTCACAATCAGTGCCGACGGGACGCGGCTACTGGGCCCCAAGGGCAAGCCGCTTGACCTGCGGGGCGTGAACTGGGGCTGGTGGGGCTGCGTCGAGCCGGGGGACGCCGAGCTGCTGCGTTCCTGGGGTGGCAACCTCATCCGCGTCTCCTTCCCCCACTCGCGGATCACGAAGCCCGGCAGCGACGAGCTGGGCGGCGATGGACTGGCCCTGCTTGACTCCATGGTGGGCTGGGCCGAGGCCGCCGGAGTGTGGTTCATCCTCTGCTGCCAGGAGACGCCCGGAGGCTGTAACACCGCGCACCACTGCCTGGGCGGCAGGAATGCGCTTTGGCGCGACGAAACCAACCAGGCGCAGTGCGTCCGAATGTGGCAGACGCTGGCGAGCCGCTACCGGGGCTGCAAGTGGTTGCTGGCGTATGAGTTGATGAACGAGCCCGCACCTCCGCCGGAGTTCACCATGGAGCAGTATAGGGCGCTCCTGGTGCGTCTGGTGGACGCGATCCGCGCAGTGGATGCAGAGCGCCTGATCGTTGTCAGCCCCCGCGGATGGAGCGCCATTGACGGTCTGAACGAAGAAGCGGTTATTCCTCGCCCGAGGCTCCTTTATACATTCCACTGCTACGCCCCAGACGACGTGACCATGAACGCCGCCTCCTATCCCGGGCGTGTAGCACTGGAGGTCAAGTGGCTGGGCAACTCGCCCGAGGGCTGGGGCGCCAGCGGTGATAGCGACTGGACGCTACTGCAAAGGGCCTTCGAGGCGCCCGCCGATGCGACGCACGGCCAGATAATGCTCCGTTCGGACGGCAATACCGGCGAGGCCTGGTTCGACGACGTGGCCCTCACCTGTGGCGGCAGACCGGTGCCCCTGGACGCCGGCCAGGGCTTCCCTGCCGAGCAGCGGGACACGGGCTGGAAGGTGATGCGCGACACGGCGGGCGAGTTCACCTGGGACGGCGCAGAGGGCAAGGCAGCCCCCGGCTGCCTGCGCATCAAGGGCACGGACTCGTACAACGCGTGGATGAGCCAGACGAAGTTCCGCGCGGAGCCCGGGGCGACGTACCAACTGCAATGCTGGGCCAAGACCCAAGGCGCGACGGGGTTCACCTACCCATCCGTGGCGTGGTTCGCGCACCGGGAGCAGCAGGTGGACCGCGCCTGGATCGCCGCGAGGCTGAGAATCGCTGTGGACTTCTCAAGGCGGTGCGGAGTGCCGGTGTGGTGTGGCGAGTTTGGTTGTAGCCAGGGCGCCTCGGATGGCTCGGGCGTCCGTTGGGTGAGGGACGTGGGCGAGCTGCTTTGCGGCTACGGCATTCCGTGGTGTTACTGGAATTGGCGTGAGACCACGGGCCGTGGCAGCATGGGTGTGTGGGTACAGGAGGGTGGAGAGTATACCATTCAGGAGCCGCTATCTGTGGCCTTGCGGGACCTGCTGACCGACGCATATAAGGCGTCACCAGAGCTGTAGGAAACTGCCGGCGAGGGCCCGTGGCCGGGTGGCACGGGTCACCGCAGGCGACTCGTCGGCACCGGCTCGCGGGTGCTCAAGAGCCTGTCGGCTAAGTCAATTGGGCCGCATAGGTGCCTCGTTGCCATAGCTCGGAACGCGTAGGAAGAGTGTCGTTGGGTTCTCCATGTCCGCATCCAGGGGCTCGATCACGCCGCCGCAGCCCGGCTCATCGACCGCGTCATCGTGTTGTTGAGTGACGACCTGGCGCAGGGCTGCATCGCATCTGTGTCGGAGGGCGGCGTGCGCGTCCGCCTCCCTGTGCCACCGGCCGACCGATGACGATGCGCCCTGTCCCGTCGCAGGCGTCTGGCGGCCGGTCTGCTCACCCCCGCCCGCGCAAGGTGATCCCTGCAATGGAGGCCACGGCAAACGTGTTTGCTCCCCACTCCGATGACGGCTACAGACAGGTACTGCTCGGCGTGCAGCTCAAAGCCCTGGCCCACGGCGAGCGAATGCTCATGACCGAGTTCCGTCTGGCAGCGGGGCACGTCCTGCCCCGGCACTCTCACCCCCAGGAGCAGACGGGGTACCTCGTCAGCGGCCACCTGCGGCTATCCATCGGGGAGGAGACCTTCGACGCTCTCCCGGGCGATAGCTGGTATGTGCCGGCGGATGTAGAGCACGGGGCGCAGGTGCTGCGAGATGCCGTCGCGATCGAGGTGTTCTCTCCGGTGCGGGAGGACTACCTCCCCCCTCATGACGAATAGTGGTGGCCGCCCGGACGGCCGGCCCCGCCGGATCGGCATCCGGAGCGCGAAAGCCTCAGTTCCAGCCTAACCAATTGAGCGTTTGGGTGACCGCCTCCGGGTATGCTGGTCATGCTGCGACCGACAGGTCCCTGCGTCGTGAGACTGGCACATCCAGTGACGATTCCGGGCGGGAGCACTGATCCGCACAGCGGGGGCTTTGTGCCACCTCCTCGCCCGTCTCGGACGTCCTGTGACCTTCGCGCCGCGCCGATCGACGTCGAACCACGATCCGCGTGAGAGGAGGAGCTCGTGCGGCCCACAAGGCTCGGGAGATAGCAGTGGGCACTGCAGCGACGCCGCGACTCTGGAGGTGCTCACGGCAGATCGGTGGCCCCCCCTGAGTCAGGTCTGTGACGCGGGTGTTCGCGTAGAGCATAGTGCACGGGCCATGGACGACCGTGAGGCCCTTGGCGTGACCGGAGCGGGGCCGAAAGCGCGGGTGAGAGAGAGCAGCGGCCGCTGCATGGGTGATACCGGATACCCGGGTTCTGCCGCCATACGCGCAGACGCGGTTACACATCTGCGCCGCCTGGAAAGGTCACATGTGTGCCAGACGGGCGCCGCGCCTCACGCGGCGGAAGGGAGAGAGCGAGATGTCTTTGCGGACAATAGA
>CAYRFY010000797.1:0-240 GCA_964423635.1 uncultured Armatimonadia bacterium
GGTTCGAGGGCAAGCAGGCCTCGCTGCTGCCCAAAGGCGCCACTCAAGTGCTGCCCGCCGAGGGAGGTAGCGTCGGCCTTAGCGGCAGCGCCGCCGCCCTGGCCGTAGACCTCGGCGACGGCACCCGCCTGGTCATCGCCTCCCATGCGCTGGGCGCGGTCATGGTGCAGGATAACCGTCAGTACGGGGCGGATCAGTACGAGGCCCGGTTCAGCATCTTCAGCCAGGGCCCCGTCGCCC
>CAYRFY010000797.1:250-3271 GCA_964423635.1 uncultured Armatimonadia bacterium
CCGGCATGCTCGCCGCACGCCGCTTCTCCATCGCCATCGTGCCCGAGGAGGAGGTCTCGGCATTCGTGGAAGCTCTGGTACCCAGGGTTCAGCTCGACGCCACCAAGCCCTACGCCATCCTGCACGAAAAAGGGGACGTGTACATCGGTACGGCGGACCACGAGTTGCTCTCGGTCAAGCTGGCCCTGCACGGTCTCGGCTGGGCCTACGCCGATCAGCCCCAGGCCACTGCGGCGGCTTCCGGAGACAGCGTCCGGAGGTTCGTGAACGGGACACTCAACGTCCCCGGCACCGACGGCGTCCTGCAGTTCACCCAGACGGCCTCCGCTGAGCCCGACGGCGCCCTGGGCCTGGCCTACCGCCTCCACTTCCCGCAGGCCGTCACGCTCAACGGCTATCAGGTCTCCTTCACCATGAACCTGGACGCCTGTAAGGGCGCCCGGATCGAGTTGGATACCCCCGACGGGCCCAAGACCCTCACCGTGCCCGCCGAGCTCGGGGAGAACTTCCTCCACTCCGGTCCGGTCACGGGGCTTACAGTGGCTCCCGACGACCCCATGGGCTTCTCCCTCACCGCCGATCGGCAGAGCAATCTGCTGATCCAGGACAACCGCGGCTGGGGAGGAGACAGCATCGAACTACGCTTCAATTTCCGGCGCCAGGAGAGCGGCGAAGAGGTTCCCGCCGGTGAGACTGCCGAGCGCAAGTTCACCTTCAGGCTCAACTCGCCCCTGCAGATCGTCCTGCAGGAGGCCGGCGCTACCTCCGAAACCGACACCTCGGACTGGGTGGCCTATACCCTCCCCTGGGACAGCGCCCCGGTGGACGTGTCCTTCCTCAACCACCGGCCCGCCGGGAAGTTCGGCTTCGTTAAGGTACAGGACGCGAAGTTCGTCTTCGCCGACAGCGGCGAGGAGGTGCGCTTCTGGGGCACCTGCTTTTCCGCCGGCGCCAACTTCCCCACTCACGAGCAGGCCGAGAAGATCGCCCGGCGCCTGGCGCGGTTCGGCATCAACATGGTCCGCACACACCACGCCGACGCCCCCTGGGCCGAGAGACACTTCTTCAAGAAGGATGCGGACGATACCCGCCAGTTCGATCCCGAAAGCCTCGACCGCTTCGACTATCTGCTCTACTGCCTCAAGCAAGAGGGCATCTACATCTACCTCGACCAGCTCGTGAACCGCTACTTCAAGGCCGGCGACGGCGTGGATGCGGTGGAAAACCTCGAGGCCTGCGCCAAGCCGTACTCCAACTTCGATCCGCGGCTCATCGAGCTCCAAAAGGAGTTCTCCAAAAACCTGTGGTCACACGTGAACCCCTACACCGGTCTGGCCTACAAGGACGATCCGGCCATCGCCATGATGGAGTTCGCCAACGAAAACGACCTCTTCACCCAGCAGGTCACTCTCGAGCCCTACCGCTCGCGATTGGAGGCAAGATTCCGGCGGTGGGCCGCCGAGCGCGGCGTACAGGTGCCGGAGGGGGATGTCGACTTCACGCGCAAGACCGATGACATCATGCGCTTCCTGGTCGACGTCCAGCGGGACTACTATCTTGAAATGCAGGGGTATCTGCGGGACGAGGTGGGCGTCCGCGTACCGATGACGGGGAGCAACTGGAGCCGGAATGCCGCGCTGCTGGCGGCCCTGCGCGACATGGACTTCACCGACTCGCACACCTACTGGAACCACCCCTCGGGGGAGAACTTCGGCAACACTCCGATGATCGCCGCCCGCAGCACGTTCTTCGGGGGCCTGGCCTTCCAGCGTGTGGAGGGCAAGCCGTTCTTCATCAGCGAGTGGGACGAGCCGTGGCCCAATGAGTGGCGCGCCGAACAGCCCTGCTGGGTCGCGGCGATCTCCGCCCTGCAGGGCTGGAACGGCCTGACGGTCTACACCTACCGCCACACCTCCTCCGTCCCGGTCGACAGCCTCACCGGCGCCTTCGAGACCTTCAACGATCCCGCCCGTTTCGGCCTCTTCGCCCACGCCGCCCTGATGTACCGCAGGGCCGACGTGGCCTCAGACGACACCAGCGTCGCCGTGGAGATCCCCGAGGACCTGGCCCTGTCGGCCCAGAGCCCCTCGGCCTGGAGCATCGGCGCCTACCGCGACCTCTCCGAGATCCGGCGTATCGAGACCGCGCTCTATGGCGCCCGGGGCAAGCACGAGCGGGTACTGGGCCTGGATGATGAGGTGGAGGCTACGGAGGGGGAACGGGTCTCGGTGACCGGGGAGATCCGGCGCGATGTGGAAAGGCGCGTGGGGCTCATCGACACCGCCAGGAGCCAGGCGGTCTACGGGTTCCTTGCCGCTGCCGGACCGATGCAGACCCGGGACATGACCGTGGATTGCTCCAGTCTCTTCGCCACGGTGGCCCTCAGCTCGCTTTCGGACGCCCCGATCCGCGATTCCGAGAGCCTCCTGCTGGCGGCGGTCGGCCGTGCCGAGAACACGGGGTTCCAGTACAACTTCACCCGCAAGAAGCGGCTGGGCAGCGGTAGCGGACCGATCCTGATCGACCCGATTCGGGCGACGGTGAGCATCGTCACCGCCCGCCCGGACCTCCGCGTACACGCACTGGCCCCGGACGGTTCCCGCTCCTCCGAGGTCCCGGCGAGCTACACCGACGGCAGGCTGACCTTCGACATCGGTCCCGAGGCGAAGACGATGTACTACGAGATCGGCCGCTAGGGCCGCGCCCGAGAGTTCTGGCCGGCCCGGTTCCTGTCATCCTGGAGCGTCGGCGTCGCAGGCCCGGGCGGCGCAAGCTCAGGCTTGTGCCGCTTGGGCGAAGGATCTCGCGATATCCCAGGAGATTCTTCGAGCTGCTCCCTACGGGAGCGGGCGCTCTCAGAATCACAAGGACGGCGAAGCGGGGTCTTCGGCCACACCTCTGGCACGATCGCCGGAGAAGGGTCGGGGGCCAGGACGCTCTTGCCCTACGGGACCGTCCGCCGTTCACCCCCCTCCTCCCGTCTCGCCGGTCGTATCGGCGAGTACAAGCGGCTCGGAGAGA
>CAYRFY010000798.1:0-3268 GCA_964423635.1 uncultured Armatimonadia bacterium
CGCCGCTATCCCGCCGTTGCCCCGCCGTTGCCCCGCCGTTGCCCCGCCGTTGCCCCGCCGTTGCCCCGCCGTTCACCCCTGCCTCACCAGCGTTCCGGTCCGGTCGTCATAGGGCTTGAGGTCCTTCGAGAAGTCGCGACGGCCGCCGAAGACGTTGTCGTCGGCGAAGCTGGGGACCGAGGACTCGTTGCGGATGGCCGTGCCCTGGTGGTTGAACTGATTGCCCCGCAACATGATGTACCCGCTGTCGGGACCGATGCGGACGGCCACGCGCCTCGGGTTCGAGGGCTCGGTGAAGATGCTGCCACCGATCACTACGTCGGAGGCGTAGCGCAGGTCGATGTCGATGGGCTCAAAGTCCCTGGCCGGCCCGGTGCCGCCCATCTGCGCCCCGCCCAGGTCGTGACAGTAGAAGAGACAGTCGCGGATCTGCACCTGGCGCACCCCGTGGAGCATGAGGCCGCAGTCGAGGTAGTTGATGTGACAGGTGTCCATATGGAAGCCGGGCTCCTCCCACCTGTCCGTACCGGGCGTGAGCTGCACCGTCACACCGCGGCGGCACCCCACGAAGTAGCAGTCTCGCACGATGCCGTCCTCGGGCTGCATCACGACACCGCGGTAGATCAGGCCGTCCCGGGCATTCCACACATAGCAGGCCGACAGCAGCGGCGAATAGCAGTCCTCAAGCAAGATGGCTTCCTGAAGCGGATTGCGCTCCAGGGCGGGCCCGTACATCCCGGTGATCTTCACATTGTCCAGATGCGGATACCAGGCATTGCGCACCACCACGCCCCGGGTGAAGCCTCCGCGGTCGAACCGCTCGCCACGGATGAGAAGGTCCCTGGCATTGAACTGCCGGGAGTGCTGGTCGCCCGGATTGGCGGTGTCGAAGCTCAGGGCGGTGCCCGCCGGTTCGCGCAGCGCCACCAGCGCCAGGTCGCTGATCGTCACCGTCATGCGCGAGATGTGCGTGCCCGAGAAGCGCAGGCCGCCTTCGGGGTTGTCCACCCACAGCTCCGTCACATCCTCCCCGGCGCCCTGGACGTGAAGGCCATAGTTGGCGGCATTGCCAAAGGCCCCGAAGGTCACTCGGCTACTGAGGCGATAGCGCCCGGCCGGGATGATGAGGTGCACGTTGCGCGCCTCACCGGAGGCGGCCCAGAGAGCCGCGAAGGCGGGAGCGCTGTCGCGCTCACCGGTGGGGTCGGCGCCGAAATCGGTGAGCCGGAGTTCGGCAGGCGGAGCGGGTGTACATAGAGGTACGAGGAGCAAAACGAGATGCAGGGCGCGCATGGGCGGTCTCCGGTGGGGGCGTGGAGGGCCGGTCGTGGGGCGGGGGTCGCACTCCCCCCGCCTTTGCCATCGTAGGGCGAGCTTTCCCGACCCGCCGCCGTTGCCTATGCCCGGACGGAAGACAGCGGGAGGCAAATGGCCCCGGGCTGCCCCGCCCGGGGGGCACACCACCATCGTCAGAACTCCACCCGGATCAGCTCCGCCCAGCCCGGGGCCAGCCACACCGCGGCGTGGGCGGCCCCCGGAGGGCGCGCGTCGCCGGAGGCGATGACCTCTTTGCCCTGATAGTCCAGCATGTACCAGGCCTTCGGTGGGGTGCGGAAGGTCAGGTGCGCCTGGGTGGAACGCCGGGGACTGCGATTGACCACCATCACCCAGGGTCGGTTGCGTTCATCGAGAAACTCGCCCACCACGAACTCCCCGTCATCTCCGTCGCTCTTGATCTCCGCCACCAGGCCCGTTCCGTCCAGCACCCGCGACCCCTCGGGAGCGTCGGGCCAGTGGCATACCTGCTGGGAGCGCAGGCGCAGGTACACCTGCTCGAAGCGCGCCCGGAAGTCCCGGTGCAGATCGCGAATCATGTACCAGCGCTCGCTGCGCTCGCCGTGGGCGTCGATGGGGCCGTCGCGGTAGTTGCTCAGGAGCGGCGTGTACCACGTGAAATACAGGAGACCCCCGCAGCCGTAGGCCAGGCTGGTGTAGAGCTGCCAGCGCATGTCGTCCTTGGAGGGCGCCCGGTAACGAAAGTGCGGGGTAGCGAGGATGATGTTCCAAAACGGGATCCGGTGACGCAGTGCGGCGTCCCGCATGAACTCCAGATTCTGGAAGTACAGCGGGTTCTCGCTGGGACCCTCCATCATCTGGCAATAGCAGTCGTAGCTCAGTTGTGTGGCATTGGCGGTCTCCACGAAACGGTCCAGGTACTCGGGCCAACTGATGAACCCGTAGAGCTGGGCGATATCGCCGTGGTACGGGTACTGGTTGATGTAGGGCAGCTTGTCGGGTGCCAGGTCCAGCATGATGCGGTGGGCGTCGCAGACGGCCTTGAGCACACTCTTGGGCGGCTCATCGCGCAGGAAGAAGCCCTTCACGCCCGGGTGGTTCCCGAAGTCCCAGACCGCGGACTTGCAGCCCTCGCGGTAGTCCAAGGGCAGCGGAGTACGGCCCTCCCAGCTCCCGCCGGGAACCCGGGTGCGCGGGTCCAGCAAGATGGCCTGCATGCCCCTCTCGGCGCAGGCGTCCAGCATCCATCTGAGCTTGCCCTTGTCTTGCGGGGTGTCCTGATAGCGCGGGGACTGTGGGACGGTGATCCCCGCCTCGTGCCAGTCATCCACGGTCTTCTCATCACACTCGGAGATGTCCAGCGAGTGCCAGAAGCCGAAGGTGAAACGCTCTTGGCTCATAACCATCGCCTCGTCGGTGGGGCCCGGTTGGTGTGTGTCGGCGAGGTCCAGGCTTCTCGCCGCGGTGTGCGGTCCGATGGCGTCGCCGGAGGTATTCCGCGTTGCCGACACGAAACCTCCCGCCCGCGAAGCGGGGAGCCGTTGGCCGTCGTCCCGCCCTGCGGGATCGGGCTTTCCACTCAGATCATGCAGGTTACTGGCAGACGCCGACGCACGGCGCCTCCCACCCCCAGCCCCCCTCTCGGCGTCTCTTCGAGCCGCTTGTACTCCGTCCCGCAGAGCGGGACCGGCGGAGACGGGAGGAGGGGGGAGAACGGCAGTACTTCGACCGTTCCAGACGCGGCAATGACCGAATGTGGCTCCGGTGCGTTCATGCATAGTGTGAGTTCCAAGACCGCAAGGTGGGCTACTCACACCTCGCCAGTCGCCCCAACCCCGATCGAAGGCCACCGTGCCCGCGGTCTTCCAAGACCGCAAGGTGCGGCACACCCCGAACAGCGATAGGCACTCACTGACGGGTAGCCCGTACCCGCGGGTCCCGCCGGGCGGGAATCGCAGGCACGGAGGCTGAT
>CAYRFY010000799.1:0-3265 GCA_964423635.1 uncultured Armatimonadia bacterium
CCCCCCCCCCCCCAATCATTCTGTCAATAGCGCTGCAAATTCATGTGGATTCATTGTGATAGGGGCGCGTGCGCAGGGCTTGCGAGGAGCGCTGTCAGGGTCACCGGGGGGCCTGCCTCGGGGCCCTCGGTGCCCGCGGGCGTCTGTCCAGGGCGCCCATGGCCGCACAGTAGACGGAGTCTGGGGCCTGCGGCCCTCAACGATCCACAGGACCGTCGGGGTGCAGGGGCGGAGCCCTGCGAGGTTGGCCCTGTCCCTTGTGGTGTGTGCAGCAGACCGGAGAAGGGCCGTCTTCTACATCCTCCGGAACTTCACCGCATAGTCCGCCTCTGCCTGCGGCGCCTCCCAAACAACGCCGGGCGACTGCACCGTCACCTCGTGCTCCTCCCCGCTGCCCAGGTCCAGCACCGTGAACCGGTATGTCCCCGGCGGCAGGTGTGCCTGCAGGGAGAAGGGCCGAGGCTCGGTCTGGCGCAGGTGGTAGCGACCGAAGGTCAGCGGCTCGTAGTTGCGTGCATACAGCAGGCCCGCGCCGCCGTCGGCGGACAGCACGTAGCGGCCCTGGTAGCCGGGGGACAGGCGGAAGGTTGGCTTCACACGCGAGAAGGCGGCTTCATCCAGCACGGCGCCATCGGCCATCGCCGGACCGAGGGTGAAGGCCAGGGGTATGCAGTCATCGAGCGACCTGCGCTCGTACTGCCGCAGAGCATCGAGAAGCGAGCTTTCCAGCTTCTCCTGGCGGCTGGTGGATGCGCCGAAGAACGCGCAGTTGGCGGTGATGTCGACGGTCAGCGGCGCCGGGGCCGCTTCACCAGCCAGCCAGTCCTCGCCGCTCAGGAAGTCCCGAGCTTTGCGGTACTCGGTCAGGTGCGCCACCGGCTGACGCTCCATGGGCCACTGCATGTAGCCCGCGCCGCCGCCGGCCAGCGTCAGCCAGAGGCAGTCGCGCAGCGCGAGCCTGCGCGCCTCGTCGGGCACGGCCGGGTCGAGCACCCCCGACTCGCCGGGGAAGCCGGGCAGCACCGCGGCGGCGTAGTCGTGCACCAGGGCGGCTGAGGCGCCGTAGTCGAGCGACTCGTCCTCCCCGCTGATGGACGGGTAGAAGTGCGAGCTGAAGAAGTCGACGGGGATTGCCTTTGCCCAGCGCACCGGGTCGATGCCCGTCATGCCGTGTCCGGCCAGGCTGAAGCAGACCGGCAGATCGGGAGCGATACCGCTGACGACCGAGACCATCTCCCGTGCCCAGGCGGTCTCGACATCCTGAGTCTCCCACATGAAGTCGCCGTTCCAGGCCATCTCGTTGTACAACTCCACGGTGAAGACGTTGGGCACCTCCGCCAGCTTCGTAAGCAGCTCGGCCAGGTACTGCTTCTGCAGTGCCACCGCCTCGGGGTCTGTGAAATACTCCGCCTGGCTGTCGAGCAGTCGCCTTTGACCCACCTGTGGCCCGACGAACCGGTGGAACGGCCAGCCGTGTTTGAGGTACTGGGGCTGGGCGAAGACGACGGGAGCCCAATGGACGTAGATGGAGCCCCGTGGTTCGGAAAGTAGCGTCATCTGGAAGCGGAGACCATGCCCGGCGCCGCAGGCGAAGTACCGCTCGAAGGTCGCCCACAGCTCCGGGTCCACGTGGCCGCCGGCGTCCAGGGTCTGCTCGGTCTTGTGGCCTTGCCACTCGCGGTGCGCGCGGCAGAAGACCCTTACGGCCGTGCAGCCATGGGCCGCAAGCAGCGACAACCAGCGGTCCCATTCACTCTCGTCCAGATCCTGGAAGTTGCGCCCGGGACCAAGGACGCCGCCTTCCATCGTCGGCACCCAGTTGCCGTAGAAGCCCCCGAGGGGGATGAACAACTCGCCGCCGGGAGTGCGGAAGTGGGCATTGACCAGTTGCACATCACCGGCAAGGGCGCAGGAGGCGGCGAGAAGGCAGAAAAGCAGCAGTTTCATGTCGGGCCTCCTTGTCCTCCGCGGCCGGTCCGGCCGGGGCAACCCCCTCGCCCATACCGTGCCGCGACCGGCGCCTCACCCTGCGTACACCCGCCCCCCGTATTCCACGAACTCCTGGGCCATGGCGTCGATCTTCTCCTGACTGTGCTGCACCGCCGCCGGGGAGGCGTACCACTGGGCGATGAAGCCGCCGTTGAAGCGGCCGAAAGCGTCGATGAGCTTGCGGGCGTAGGCGCGCACATCCTGCACGCTGCCGTGCACCATGGTCTGCTGGATATCCACCGGGCACCAGAAGCACAGGCGGCCGCCAAAGCGCCGGGCCAGCTCGTCCACGCCCATGTTCTCCTGCTGGTCCTGCTGAATCACATCCAGCTCGGCCTCGATGAAATGCTCCAGCAGGTCGGTGATGTGCCCGCAACTGTGGAGAAAGGTGAGCAGGCCCCGCTCGTGGGCGTGGTGATACACGCGCCTGTACACCGGCTTGAAAAACTCGGCGAAGGTGGAAGGCGAGAGCATCGGCCGATCCTGCAGGCCCCAGTCGTCGCAGGACATGATGCCGTGAGCACCGGCATCGGCAAGGCGGTCGATGGCCTCGATGGCGATGTCCCCCAGCTTGTTGAGCAGCCTGCGTAGCTCATCGGGATGCTCGTACGGGTCGGTCCAGGCCTCCACGTGCCCACGCAGGTATTCCAGCCGGTGGATGAGGCTCATCGGGATGCCACCCAGCAGGAACTTGTCCTCCGGGTTGTCGGCGCAGGCCTTCCTCGCGCCCTCGTACCGCTCGGGGACGGTGTAGTCCGGCCACAGAAAGTCATCGAGCATGGCGTAGTCCGGCAGCGGGTGCCCCACCACCTGGCCCATGGTCTTGTCGCCGGGCAGCTTGCGCCAGATGCTGTGGAATTCGTCCTCCCACTCGGTATCGGTCTTGATGCAGGGCTGCCAGTTGGGGTCCGCTCCGGCCCCGCAGCCCCGGATGTCGCTACCCCACGGCTGGGGGAGGTTGTAGGGGATGCGGTCGGGGCCCTGGAAGGTCACGGCGCGAGTGACGAGTTCTTTCGAGGTCATGGCATATCTCCTGGGTCTGATGGCTCGGTGGCCGCCTGCAAGAGCATGTGGCGCCCGCGGGAAACTCCGGGCGCGCTCCGGCGGTTCCTTTCCCGCAAGGGTCTCGCGGCACCTGCCCCTCGTGTGGTTGTGGGGCGTGGGGGGGCGCCGTTGGTCGTAGTCGTTGTAGGGCGGGGGCCCGTACCCCGCCGGTGTTTGGGGCCTATCCCGCAGGGCTGGAGCGCGGCACAGGCCCGCGCCCCACAGCACGCAG
>CAYRFY010000800.1:0-3264 GCA_964423635.1 uncultured Armatimonadia bacterium
AACCACCGACGACCAGACCGCGGCCCAACCTAATAGCCGCAGTGGGCAGCGGACGCATACCTCCACCACCGGGGTGCAGTCGCCGCCGGCAAAGACCTGGATGCCCCCGCCCACCATCAAGGATGAAGGCAACCAGCTTCTGAAGGTACCCGGAGCGGAGGGCCCGCCGCCGGTGCTGCCCAGTCCGGTTCGTCCTCCCGAGACCGTGACGCATCAGACTACCGCCCCCCAGCAGCGCGAGACGACGCCGGCGACGACGCGGCGGCCCAGGAGTGAGATCCGCATCGAGGTCACCGGCGATCACACCCGGCCCTCGGCGCCGACAACGGAAGCTTCCCAGGCGCATAGTGCCGAAGCGGCACCATCTTCAGCGCCCTCTGCGGGGATCCCGCGAACCGCCCCATCCTCCTCCGGCAGCAGCGGAGTGTTGCCCCGCACCTCCAATGGCGGGACGCCCGCCACATCCGGTGGCACACCGGCTCCGGCCAGGCGTTCGGTACCCGTATCGCCGGACAGGTCGCGCATCCAGCCGCCCACGCGGTCCGGCACGTCGTCAGGCGACAGCACTTCACGTCCGCAGCCAATCCGCATGCAGGGCGGTGGGACGGGCGCGACCTCTCTGCGCGCTGCGGGTGGCCGCGGAACGCAGCAGCCAACCCGAGTCGCCTCCACCGGCCACAGCGGCAGCTCCGCCGACCAGAGCCGGGCCCGGGCCCAGGCGGAGTGGCAGAAGGGCAACCCCGCACAGGCCAAGAGGATGTTCCAGGAGGCCATCCGCGGATACCAGGAGGAGGGGCGTCAGAACCCCGAGCGTGCCGCGGCCAGCCGCAGCGCCGTGCAGAGCTGTCAGCGCGCCATTGACGCGGTGGACGCCGGACAATGACTGTCTCGTGCCGGGTGATCCTGCTGGCCTTTGGGGTCTTGCTCAGCGCCATGGCCTGCGGGCAGGTGCCGGGGCCCACCGCCGCAGTGAGCCAGACCGACGCCGGGCAGACCGACCTGCGCCAGGCCGCCGAAGCGGCAATGGCCGAGGCCATCGGCAAGGGCGAGTTCGACCGGGCACAGAAGATCCTGCAGGGGGCTCGCACCCGAGGACTGTCACTAGGCCTGTACCACCTGCTTGCGGCCAAACTCTGTGCAGCCCAACGGGACCACTCGGGCGAGGAAGAGCACCTGAAGGGCGCCATCTACCGGGAGCCGGAGCTGACCGAGGCCCATCTCCGCCTGGCGGCCATCATGGAGCGCCGGGGGCTATGGCTGGATGCGGCGGAGCTCTACACCCGGGCTCTGGAGGTTGATCGCGAGCTTGCGGAGGCCTACCTCGAACTGGCCAGGATCTTCAGAGAGCACGATCGACACCGGACGGCGCTCGAGACCCTGGAGCGCGGCAAGAGAGCTCTGCCGGGAGACACGCGGATTCTGATGGCCCTCGGCGGGGTGTACCGCGAGGTGGGCGACCGGGAGGCCGCCCTGGCCCAGTACGAGACCGCGGCCGGGCTGGCCGAGGGATCGCGACGCCTGGAGTGTCTCGTCCATGTGGGGGATCTGAACCTCGAGGGCGGCCATCTCCCGGCGGCTTTCGTCGCCTATCAGACCGCCGCCCGTGAGGGTCTGGAGCCTACCGGCGCCGAGTACGGCCGCATCGCCGGGACCACCGACGCCCTGGCCTGGGAGACCCTGCAGTCCGCATGGGCTACGCTCGAGGCCTATCTGGCACAGAAGCCCATGATGCCGGAGCGCGAGGAGGTCTATGTGGCTGTCTCTCGCGGCCTGAGCCAGATGCGAGAGTTCATGGCCGTGATGGACAGCCTGCGCCCGCCCGCCGACCTGGCCGGCCGGCACAGTCAGCGCAAGTTCCATTACAGTCTGCTGTGCGAGGCGCTGACCAACGGCCTTTCCTATCTGGACACCGGCGACCGGCACATGATCGAGGCCGGCCGCGCCCGATGTGAGGATGCCGCGATGACGCGCACCGCCTTGTCCGGCCCCTCGTAGGGTGCCCGGATGAGCCGCCGGCGGCAGGCACGGCCTGTGAGGCCGGGCGTTAGGCTGGAGGATGCCGTCCGTGACGCTGGAGCAGATCGCCAGGGGTTTGCTGGTGCTGGGGGCGGCCATAGCCGTCCTTGGAGGGGTGCTTTTGCTGCTTTCACGCGTCGGCCGAGTGCCCCACGTACCGGGGGATATCGTGATAGACCGCCCCGGACTTACCGTCTACCTGCCGCTCGGGACTTCCGTGCTGCTGAGTTTGATTCTGACCCTGGCCGCAGTGCTCTACGCCCATATCCGCAGGTGAGTGCCCAACCCACCTTTGCGCGGTGCATAGCGATGCTCAATCACAAGTGGATGCCGAAACGCGACCGCAGTATCCGACGTTCCGCCAAGGACGCGGATGAGCCGCTTGCCCTGGACGCCTTGCAGGACGGGGCCGAGGCAGGCGGCGCGGAGGCGAATGAGGCACAGTCCCAGGAGGGTCAGGACATGACGCCTGCCCATGCCCCGGCGGGACCCGAAGCAACGGCCGAGCACGCCGCTTCAGAGCAGGAACAGGCCCCGGAGGGCGCCACCCAGACCACTGCAGCGGACACAGCGGAGGTCGTCGCGGCGGCGGAGCCGCCACCGCGGGAGGACGCCGCAGCCGCCGGCGAGGCCGAGACCGGCCCACCGGCGCCGGAGGAAAAGGACGCCGCCGCGCACGACACGGCCGCCGACGTCGCGGCGGAGCCACCCGTGGATACGCCTGAGACGCGGCCTGCCGCCGGGCGCAAGGATGCCCGGGCGGTCGCGGACAAGCTCCAGGTGCCGCAGACCAGTCTGCGCGACCGTCTGGAGAGTGTCCTGGCCCACCAGGCCCAGCTCCCACTGGATATCGACGCGCGCCACGCCGTGTCCGCGGGCGCCGAGGGCAGCCCACGGGAGACCCGCGAGCTGCTGCTGCAAAGGCTCCTGGACCCCACCCTCACCCTGCAGGAGGCCGCGACGCTCCTGGGTGTGTGCACCACCACCATCCGGCGGTACACCGACCGGGGCCTGCTGCGTTGCTTCCGCACCCCGGGCAATCAGCGCAGGTTCCACCTCTCGGACGTCCTGGACTTCATGGAGAAACAGCAGCGCTCCGGCTAGTGCCGCGCCGGCGGCGGGACTGATCCCGGGGCGCGCCTGCTTCGGGCTCCACTGTCACCCCAAGAAGCCTCTGCTCTCTTGCGAGGCCACCGGTTCTTTGCCGCAACCATCCGACACGAAGGCATCATGACCTCACGAACCATC
>CAYRFY010000801.1:0-3255 GCA_964423635.1 uncultured Armatimonadia bacterium
CCGGCAATCGGCGGCACCGCCGCCGGTGCCCTCCGGCCGAGTGGCGGCCCCGTCGGCCGAACCTCCAGCCCGGCCCCGTACCACCCATCGAGACCAATCGCCGGAAGGAATGAACGAGATTGCCTGAGGAACTGAGCCAGGAGGAGCTTCGTCGTGCCAAGCTGCGGGCGCTGCAAGAGCAGGGCGCCGATCCCTTTGGCATCCACAGATACGAGCGCAGCCATACCGCCGCCCAGGTAGTCGAGAATTGCGAGGCGCTGGAGGGCAAGACCGTCTCAGTCTGCGGGCGCCTGATGACCCGACGTGGGCACGGCAAGTCCACCTTCGCCGACATCCAGGATGTGTCGGGTCGCCTGCAGGTCTACGCCAAGCTCGACCAGCTTGGGGAAGAGCGCTACGCCGCTTTCGGCGATCTGGATATCGGCGACATCATCGGCGTGAGCGGCGAGGTGTTCAAGACGCGGTCGGGCGAGGTGACGGTAGGGGTCTCGGAGTACAGGCTGCTTTCCAAAGCCCTGCGCCCGCTGCCCGAGAAGTGGCACGGGCTGCAGGATGTGGAAGCCCGTTACCGCAACCGGTACCTGGACCTGATCATGAACCCGGAGGCCCGCGAGATCTTCGCCAAGCGGGCCAAGATGGTCCAGGCGGCCAGGGAGTTCTTCTACTCCAGGGACTTCGCCGAAGTCGAAACCCCCATCCTCCAACCCCTCTACGGCGGCGCCAATGCGCGGCCGTTTGTGACCCACCACAATGCCCTGGAGATGCAGCTTTACATGCGCATCGCCCCGGAGCTGTATCTCAAGCGCCTGGTCGTCGGCGGGATGGAGCGCGTGTTCGAGATCGGCAAGGCCTTCCGCAATGAGGGCCTCGACACCCTACACAATCCGGAGTTCACGATCCTCGAGGCCTACCAGGCCTACGCCGACTACCAGGACATGATGGAATTGGTGGAGAGCCTGGTCTGCAAGATGGCCGAGGCGGCCAACGGCCGCCTGCAGTTCACCTACAAGGGCGACGATATCGACCTCACTCCCCCGTGGCGGCGAGTACCTCTTCTGGAGGCTATCGAAGAGGGTTGTGGGGTGGATTTCGGTGCCCTCAAGTCGGACGAAGAGGCCCGGAAAGCCTGCGGTGACCTGGACATCCCCAATATCGGTGAGCTGTCGCTCATCGAGTTGATGGACAAGTGCCTGGATCGGTACGTGCAGCCGAAGCTGATTCAGCCCACCTTCCTGATCGACTATCCGGTGGCGATCTCGCCCCTGGCCAAGCGGCATCCCCAGAGTCCGGAACTCACCGCGCGATTCGAGCCGTTTATCGGTGGGGAGGAATGCGGGAACGCGTTCAGCGAGCTGAACGACCCGCTCGACCAGCGGGCGCGCTTTGAGGCCCAGGTGGAGGCCGGGCGCGGCGGCGATGAAGAGGCCCATCCGCTGGACGAGGACTTCATGAAAGCCCTGGAGTACGGCCTACCGCCCACCGGTGGTATGGGAGTAGGGATCGACCGACTGACCATGCTGCTGTGCGACAAACCCAGCATCCGCGAAGTGGTGCTGTTCCCCACAATGCGCCCGGTGCAGGAGTAGGATCCAGCCATCGCGCGGGCCGGTGCCCCATTTCGGGGTCGGTCCGCGCCATCTCGGTTTATCACCCAACCCGCTCATTCGGCCAGAGCCACGCACATGCCAACCTTCGCCGCTATCTTGAAGACCATGCGACCGAAGCAGTGGACCAAGAACCTGCTTCTGTTCGCGGCGCTGATCTTCGCCAAGAAGATCGCCGAGCCCGCCTCCGTCCTGCAGGCGCTGGCGGCTTTTGTGCTGTTCTGCGCTCTGTCGGGGGCCGTATACCTCATCAATGATGTGGTCGATGCCGAGGAGGATCGGCGACATCCCCGGAAGCGCCTGCGCCCCATCGCCTCCGGCGCCTTGTCGCCGCGGCTGGCGGTCGCCATAGCCGTTGCGCTCACCGTAGGCGGCCTGGTGGGATGCTTCCAGCTAAACCTCGGCACCGGGCTGTCGGCAGCGGCGTACACCGTGCTGACCTTGGCCTACCATTTCGCCCTCAAGCGCATGGTGATCCTGGACGCCCTGGCGGTCTCAGGGGGCTTCGTCCTGCGGGCGGTGGCCGGGGCGGAGGCGATCCGAGTCGTCATCTCCCCGTGGCTGCTGATGTGCACGCTGCTCTTGGCGCTCTTCCTATCCTTCGCCAAGAGGCGCCAGGAGTTGGTGCTGTACCAAAACAACGGCGCCGACGCCACACGCAAGGTACTACTGGAGTACACTCCCGCCCTGCTGGACCAGCTCATCTCCATCGTGACGGCCTGCACGGTGATGTCGTACTGCCTGTACACCATCAGCGACCGCACGGTGAGCGAGGTGGGTAGCCGCGATCTGATCCTCACCATCCCCTTCGTGCTCTACGGGATCTTCCGGTACATGTACCTGGTGCACAGCAAGGGCAGTGGCGAGGCCCCCGACCAGGTGCTGCTCACCGACCTGCCGCTCCTGGGCACGGTGGCGCTGTACGTACTGGCGGTGGTGGTGGTCTTCTACATGGCCCAGGGCGGCCTGGGCGGGCCGATCCTGCCTCCGGAGCCGGCATTGCCGCCTCCGTCTTGATCCAGCGCCTCCCCAGGACCGGCACGACGGTATGGAGCCACCGGCCAATGCGCCCGGATAGCGCCCCCCAGGGCCTCTGGGGCCAGGGCGACAGGCGACACGCGCGGTGGCGTGGGTCTCGCGCTTCAGCCGGGCGTCCGCCGGCCGGCGGCTATGTCGCCGCCCTCGCCCCTCCGCACGGGCGTTCCATCCCCCCACGCCATTCACAGTGACCGAGCGCCGCGGACGAAGGCCGCCTGTGCCCGTCTGGCCCGCGGATTGCAGTGTGCTTTCCCGGAGGCAATGGCCTTCAGCGACCGCGGCCGGGAAGCCCTGTTCCCGGCGGCACAGGGAGGGATGAGCACATGACCCGCCGGCTGAGAGCCTGGTGGAGTGACGAGAGCGGCGCCACCAGCACCGACATGATGATCGCCCTGGGGCTGCTGGCCATCGCCGGCGCCCTGTGGTACTCGACCTTCGCCGGAGACACCGACGTGTCCCGGGGGATGAAGGAGTTCGGCCGCCGCGCCCGCAAGGCGTTCTTCTAGCGCAGGACACCCCCGAGCCGACCAGGCGCCCACGCAGCGCCCATGGGAACGAACGACGGCGGTTCCCGCCTTGCGGGACCGAGTCGGGCTGGAAACTCAGATTATGC
>CAYRFY010000802.1:0-3250 GCA_964423635.1 uncultured Armatimonadia bacterium
AGGCCGGAACGTACTCTCTGTACCTTCTGCCGCTGAAATCCGTGCGCTATTGCAGGGTGGCCTTCTCCCTCAACGGAGAGAGCCTCGGCGAGCCGTACGACGCCCGGGCAATGGACACCCGGCCCGGCGAGATGCTGACCTATGGCCCCTTCGACCTGGAGCCCGGTGAGCACACTTTCACCGTGCGGCTCCTGGAGCAGGAGGGGCAAGAGCCCTGGTTCTCCCTGTGCTCGCTGGACTTCACCACCGAGCACCTCGAGGCTCCGGTACCGATCCCGACCAACCCCGACATGGTGGCGCAGTGGAAGGAGGACATCTGCCGGCCCCGGGCGGCATTGGCCCATCCGGACGGCGTCCATGTGCTGATGGCGGGCTTCGCGGGCTACGGCATGTGTGGCGGCGGCGTGGGGATCTACAATATGGACACCGGTGAGTCGCAGCTTCTCACCGCCGAGGAACACTTGATCCCGGGCCATAGCACCATCAGTCTGCAGGCCCTGCCCAACGGCGACCTGGTAGGAGGCACCAGCATCTCGGCCCCCGGCGGCGGGCACACGGTGGCCGAGGAGGCCGAGTTGTGGATCATGGACTGGGAAAGCAAGGCAATCATCTACCGGGTGGTGCCGGTGCCCGGTGACGGCAATATCAACAGCATGCTGGCGGCCCCGGACGGATTGGTCTACGGCCTGTCGAGCTCCTCGACGTTCTTCGTCTTCGACCCCGAGGCCCGGCAGATCGTGCATTCCGAGAGCTACAAGGCGTACGGCGCTGTGCCCAGGCACGCCCTGCACAGCGGCCCCGACGGGATGATCTACGCCATGATGAGCAAGGCGATCTTGCGCATCACTCCCGGGACCTTCGCGCACGAGAAGCTCGCGGATGCACCGGTGGGCATCGAGGCCGGTGGGGCGCTGGTCAACGGGCGCCTGTGCTTCTCCCACGGGTCGCATGTGTGGACCTACGACATCCCCGGACTGTGAGGGACGCCGATGACCGAGCTGGAGCGGTTCAGGTCCGTCTGCCATTTCGAGAGGCCCGACTATGTCCCGATCTTCGGGTTCCACGGGGCGCCGGGCATGTCCCACGGGGCCATGCGCAAGACTCACGAGCGCCTGCTGGCCGGAGGGATGCCGGAGTGGGTGGATGGCTCCTGGTCGCTGGAGACCGGGGGCTCGTCGGAGACGTGGCAGCGCTACTGGGGCACCACGGGGCCGCTGGGGCTGGACTTCTATCCGGCCGACCCCGGCGGGCCGGGCATCGCCTGCGAGCGTCGCATCGAGGGCGACCGCGAGATCATCGAGTATGACACCGGGGCGTTGACCAGCCAGGTGATAGAAAACGACGTCACCTACGCCATGCCGCAGTTCATCCGCTACCACATCCGCGACCGGGCCTCATGGGAGCTTTACCGGGACAAGACGGCTCCGGGCCCGAGATGGTCCGCCGAGCAAATCGAGGAGGCCTGCCGCCGCTTCGACGGCCGCGACCGCCCCCTGTGCATCGGCGTGGGCTCTACCTGGGGCACGGTGCGCAGCCTGGCCGGGACCGAGTACGCCGCCACCATGCTCTACGACGATCCGGGCCTGATGCACGAGATAATAGAGCATTTCAGGTGGTGCAATGAGACGTATCTCTTCCCCCTGGTGGAGCGGCTGCGACCCGAGATCGTGGCCACCGGAGAGGACTGCTGCTACCGCAGCGGGATGCTCATCAGCCCCGGGCATTTCCAGGAGTTCTGCGCCCCGACGTACCGCGCGATCGGGCAACTCGCCCGCGACTGCAACGTGGACATGGTCGCCATCGACACCGACGGCAACGCCATGGAGCTGGTGCCCCTGGTGGAGGCGTGTGGGGTGAATGCCATCTACCCCTTCGAGGTGAAGGCGGGCAACGACCTGTTTTCCCTGCGCGAGCGCCACCCCAAGTTCATCCTCATGGGGTGGCTGGAGAAGGAGTGCGTCAACGAGGGCAACGGGCACCTGATCGAGCCTGAGATCATGGGCAAGGTGCCTCGGCTGCTGGAGAAGGGCGGGTACTTCCCCAACGGCGACCACGGGCTGCAGCCACCTGTCACATTCGAGAATCTGTGCAGGTTCATGACGCTCTTGCACGAGGTCACCGGCAACCCGGAGGGCGAGTTCCCGCGGGTGTGGGCATAGGCGGGGTCTGACTTCGGCGGCCCCGGTCCGCGATTGAGGCGGAAGCCTGCTCGGACCCGTCTTCACACCCGGCCATCCGGCTTTCCTTACACGACTTTGGAGGCTCCTCATGGTCACCCGTTCCATCACGGAGAGCCACGCAAAGCTCGCGATCCGCCGCACACTGCAGCCGGTGGGACGTGAGGAGTACCTGGACTACATGACCTTCCGGGCCAACCGCAGGCCGCTTTTCACCGAGCTGTTCGGGCCCCTCGTCGGGCTCAAGGAGGAATGGGCCGCTCAGGGGGGCACGCCGGAAGAGCTGGACATGTCCGCCTACACCTACCGCGACCACACCTCCGGCCACGTCCCGGTGAGTACCGGCTGGATGGGCGGCCCTGCGCCGATGATCCTGGAGGAGACCGAGGAGCACATCATCGGCTCGGACCACTACGGCAGGACCGTCAAGCTCATCAAGTCCTCGGCGACGCTGCCGTTGCCGCTGGACTATCCGGTCAAGACGATGGACGACTGGCTGGCGCTGAAACACCACTACGAGTTCTCCGAGGGCCGCTTCGGGGCAGACTGGGAGCAGGTGGCCCGGGATCATCTGCAGGCCGGACGCGTGGTGACGGTCGGTATCCCCGGCGGCTTTGACGAACCCAGACAACTCCTGGGCGAGGAGGGCCTCTGCGTCGCGTACTACGAGCAGCCCGAGCTGGTCCACGACATCCTGCGCACGATCGGCGACACCGCCTGCCGCGTGCTTGATCGGGTGTCGGCCACGGCGACGGTGGATGCCCTCAGCGTGCACGAGGACATGGCGGGCAAGAGCGGCCCGCTGGCCGGCCCGGCGCAGGTGACCGAGTTCATCAAACCCTACTATCGTCGCATCTGGGATCTGCTGCAAGACCGCGGAGCCCGGGTGTTCGATCAGGACTCGGACGGCGACATGAACGGGGTCCTGGAGGCCTTCGTCGAGGCGGGAGTGAACGTGATGCACCCCATGGAGCCGGCGGCGAACATGGACATCGTCGGCGTCCGCGAGCGGTTCGGGACGAAGTTGGCCTTCGCCGGGGGCCTGGACAAGCACGTGCTGCGGCGCAGTGAGG
>CAYRFY010000803.1:0-3239 GCA_964423635.1 uncultured Armatimonadia bacterium
GACGTGAATCGGCGCCTGCCCGGAACCTGCATAATGTGAGTTTCCAGCCCGACTCCCAGCCGTCCGCCGTTGTCGTGTCGTCGCGCCGGACTGAGGCCGCGTCGCCAGCACCGAGCACAACACCCCCGCCCGTGGGTCGCACGCCACGGGCGGTTTCGTGAGTTCGCGAATAGTACGCCGGGGGCCGCATGTAGTTTGGCCCGAAGGGTATCGGCGGCGCGCAGTGGCACACCCTACGCCTGGACCTAAGCCCAGACCTTCCCCGCCGTCCCTGCCGTCACTGTCGACGGCAACGACTGGGCCGGATTGCGGCGACGCAAGCGTCGCAGATGACGCACACGCGGCCCATCCATACGGCGACTGCCCCCTGCCGTCGCTGCCGTCCCTATCGCCTGTTTCCTGTCACCTATCGCCTGCCCCTCCCCCAGAAGGCCCTCTCCCCCCCTCCGCCGAACCTACCGCCGGCTATTACCCCACCCTGAGAGGTGTGATGCCCCGTGAAGGTCCTCGTCACCGGTGCCGCCGGAGAGTTCGGACGCGATCTGGTCCCCTGGCTTTCCCGCAAGCATGACGTCCGCGCCACGGATATCGCGCCCGCCGACGTGCCCTGCGAGTTTCTGCAGGCCGACTTGCGCGACCCCGAGGCCCTCGGCGCCCTCGTGGACGGCGTCGACGCCGTCATCCACCTGGCGGTGCTGCTGCCCATGCCCCACCCGACGGCGGCCTTCGTGGATGTCAATGTCAAGGCCACGACGCTGCTTTGCGAGGCGGCAACGAGAGCGAGGGTGGGCCGCTTCGTATATATCAGCACCGTCTGGGCCACCGGGCACGGCACCGAGGAGGGCTGTCTGCCGGTGGACGAGGGGGCTCCCCTGCGGCCGCAGGAGATGTATGGCCTCACCAAGCTGCAGGGCGAGCTTTCCGCCGAGTTCTACGCCCGCATGCATGGGCTGAGCACGCTGGTGTTGCGCATGTGCGGCTATGTGCGCTGCAGCCAGTTCTCTCCGGACGGCAGCGTGGACCTGGCCACCGCCAACCGCGGCGAGATCGCCGCCTGCCTCCTGCGGCCCGGTCAGAAGGTCTGCACCCCCAATGACCTGGGCAACCTGATGGACGCGGCCATCAGCCGGGACATCGGTAACTTCCGGCGTGTCATCGCGGGCAATGCGGTGCCCTGGCACCCGGGAGACATCGAGCAGCTCGGCACCGATCCGCTGCCGGTCATCGAGCGGTACTACCCCGGAGCGAGGGCGCTGTTCGAGGCCTTTGGCGTCACCCCGGCGCCGGTGAATGCGTACTACTCGGTGGCCCGCTGCCGGGAGCTATTGGGGATTGAGCAGGAGTACACGGTGGCAGACCTGGTGAGGTGACAGTAACGGCAGGGGTGACGGCGGAGGTCACGACGGTGGCAACGACGGAGATGACGGCGGGGACGGCGGAACGGCGGGGACGGCGGAACGGCGGGGACGGCGGAACGACGGGGACGGCGAACGACAGGGCACGGCAGGGACGGCAGCGCGGTTGGCCGTGCTGGAAGCGCGGGCGTCTCGCCCGCATGTCGTTGGTCGTTGGTCGTGCTCCCCTCTCCCGTTTCGCCCGCCGTTTGGGCGAATAAGGGAGAGGGGCCGGGGGTGAGGAGCCGTTGCCGTCCGGTCCACAGGACCGGCGGCGCCCGAAGGGCGCCTATAGCGGCGGCCGTGAGCCCGCCGCGCCGTTCGCCCGGCGCCAACGGCAATGCGGGCGAGACGCCCGCGGTCCCAGGAACGGCTACGGCTACGGCCAACGCCATGCAGGCTGGAAGCCTGCGCTCCCAGCAAACGGCAGCGCCCGCCACCGCCACCACAGGAGACGAACCTAGATGGCTTCACCGGTCGTTTCCATCGTCCGCTTTGATGGCGAAAACGGCTCCTCCTTCGGCAGGGCGCTGGCGCTTGCCGGACTGGGCGGCATCGTCTCTCGCGGAGACAGAGTGCTGCTCAAGCCCAATCAGCACGGCGGCCACGGGTTCACCAACCCCGACGTACTGAAGGCCGGCGCCAGATGGGCTTTCGAGGCCGGAGCGGCCGAGGTCTGGATCGGCGACGGGCCGGTCTGGTGCATGCTGGACGCCGGGCCGTACTTCACCCAGACCGGCCTGCGCGGCGCCTGCGAGGCCACCGGAGCGAAGGAGCTCAACTTCCACGCCGGACAGTACCGCGTCATCCACCCGGACTGCCCCGACCTGCCGGAAACCATCGGCTTCTCCGAGTACCTCTATGAGGCCGATGTGGTCATCAACCTACCGGTGATGAAGACGCATTTCAATACCCTGGTGACGCTGGGGATCAAGAATCTGAAGGGCTGCATCCGGCCGATCGACAAGAAGACGCTGCACGAGATGGAGCTCAATGCGGGGATCGCGGAGGTCTGCCGACTCGTCGCCGAGCGGGTCACGGCCACCGTGGTGGACGGCTCCATCGGCTACGAGGGCATGGGGCCCGGAGGCGCTACCGAGGTGGACGTAGGCCTGCTTTTGGCCTCTGATGACGTGGTGGCCGTCGACACCGTCGCTTGCCACCTCATGGGCATCGAGGCCTGCCGGTCGCGGCTCATCCGCTTCTGCGCCGAGCGCGGTGTGGGCGAGATGGACATCGCCAAAATCACCATCGTCGGTGAAGACCCTGCCGCGCATCGGCGCCAGTTCAAGCTGCCCTATCGGGTCATGGCCGAGGAGTTCCCGAACCTGCGCCTGTGCACCGAGCAGGCCTGCAGCGGCTGTGCGATGAATCTGCTGCGGGCCATGGAGATCGCCAGACAAGCCGGCCAGAGCTTCACCTGCGATACGGTGGTCATCGGCCCGTGCGTGGAGACCGAGGGCCGGGTGCTTCTGGTGGGCAATTGCACACGACCGGGCTGGGACACGGCGCCACATGTGAAGGGCTGCCCGCCGACGGTGGACGCCATCCGCGCCGCCATGACAGGAATTGAGGGCGACGAGACGGTGCCTAGAAGTTGAGTCGCGAGTCAACGGCGGGACGGATACGGCGTCAACGGATACGGCGACAGCGGCGACGTGCGTCGTCGGTCGTAGCCGTGAGCCGTGGCCGTCTGGCCCGCAGGGCCATCGGCGCCCGCAGGGCGCCACCCAGCGGCGGCCGTGAGCCCGCCGCGCCGTTCGCCGTTCGCCGTTCGCCGTTCGCCGTTCGCCGTACTCCCCCTCCTCCCGTCTCGCCCGCCGTTTGGGCGAGTAAGGGAGAGGG
>CAYRFY010000804.1:0-3236 GCA_964423635.1 uncultured Armatimonadia bacterium
CCTGGATGCGGTGGACCCGGCGACCATCACCTACGGGGCCATGCAGCAGCCGTAGGGCTCGGCCTGACGAGGCAGCCAAGGAAAGCGCCGCGGCCATGGTTGGCCGCGGCGCTTGTCTTGCGGCTCTAGGCCCGGAACATGGTGAGAATCATCTTGAAGCGCTCCACGGCCCGCACCGCGTGGGGCACGTCCGCCGGCATCACGATCATCTCCCCGGCGCTCACCGTGTGCGCCTCCCCACCGATGGTGATCTCGGCCACCCCGTCCACCACCTGGACGATGGCATCGAAGGGCGCCGAGTGAGTGCTGAGCGCCTCATCCTTGTCGAAGGCGAAGAGGGTCAGGGTGCCGGCATCGTTGTCCATCACCGTGTGGCTGACGATGGACTGGGCGGTGTACGGGACGCGGTCGCAGATATTGAAGGGAGCGGGGCTCCTCTCAACAGTCTTGCCACAGCAGCATCCGCATTCGTCGCTCATGTGGGTCAACTCCTCATAGGGCGCGTTGGTCGGTGTGGCGGGAACGGCGGCTGGAGGCGCGGGTCCTGTGGCGCGCCCGCGGCAGTCATCCGCCGCTATCCTGTCTATCCTGTTCCCCTGTCGTTGGTGTTGCTGTTCGGCCGCGTCGCCCCCTCCATCACGGCCCGCGGTTCGGGGCCTGCCCGTGGCCGCTATCCGTTGTTATCCGTTGTTATCCGCCGTTATCCTGTCTATCCTGTTCCCCTGTCGTTGGTGTTGCTGTTCGGCCGCGTCACCCCCTCCATCACGGCCCGCGGTTCGGGGCCTGCCGTTGCCCGCCGGTCCAGGATCTCTCCCTCGATGCCGATGGTCAGCACCTCCACCGGTATGTCCTTGCCGGCCTGGGCCAGGGCCCTGCCGACGATGGCCTGCAGCCCGCCACAGCAGGGGACCTCCATGCGCGTGAGCGTGATACTGCGGATCTCATTGGCCGCGAAGATGGTGGCCAGCTTGCCCACATAGAACTCCGCGTCGTCCAGCTTCGGGCAGGCCTGGAGGACGACCTTGCCCGCCAGCAGGTCGCGGTGGAAGTCGGGGTAGGCGAAGGGCACGCAATCGGCGCACAGCAGCAGGTCGGCGTCGTGGTAGTAGCCGGCCTGAGGCGGCGCCAGCTTGAGCTGTGTGGGCCAGTTGCGCAGGGCCGAAGGCTGTGCCGGGCCACTAACTTCGGAGCCCTCCGCGGGCGTCTCCACTGCCCGCGGCTGCACCGAGGGGCAGGCGGGGCAGGAGAAGGCCGGGGTAAGGTCTGCGAACGCCTCGACCTCCCGGGTCTCAAAACTGATGGCACCCCGGGGGCATTCCCCGATACAGTCGCCCAGGCCGTCGCAGTAGTCCTCCCTCACGAGCCGCGCCTTGCCGCCGATGAGCTGCAGAGCCCCCTCGTGGCAGGCGTCCACGCACAGCCCGCAGCCATCGCACTTCTCCTCATCGATCTTGATAATCTGTCGTGTGGTCTTCGCCATGCCGGTTGGCTCCCTTCACCGCGTCCGTATCGTTGCTGTTGGGTATAGTGTAGCGGTTGCCGGGGGCGAAGGCTTTGACTTGAGTCAATATGGGTGCGTCAGGTGGGCACGACCTAGGTCTGCAGCCGGCCTTCGCCTTCCCGTCGATCCCCCGGAGCCTCTGAGGAACCCATCCGCCGCCGGTGGCAGAGAGGATGGAAACAGGTCTCGGGGCCTGTATGCAGAATAGTGAGACTGATGGTCTTGGCCGCCGTCGACCCATTCGCCGCGCACAGGGGAGTGTCTGTGATGAAGCGACTGAGCCTCGCCGTCGTCCTGAGTGTCCTTCTCGGAAGCCTGGCAGCGCTGTGCTACGGGGCCGAGGCTCCCGCCCGCGACGCTCTGGGCCGTAGCGAGAAACTGCGGATTCTGGTGGACAAGGTGATGCAGCCCACCGAGAACTGGCATACGAAGGAGTGGATCGTGCGCGAGACGGCGGAGGCGGGCTTCAATGTGTTCTCGCCCCGTCGCGGCCACGAGGACCTGGACGAGGTGCGCGACGTCACCCGCTGGTGCGCCAAGTACGGTATCTACCACATGCCCTGGATGCGCGGCACATTGGCGTGTCCGGACACCGAGCAGTCCCTGGGCAAGCGGATGCTCTGGGCCGGGGGCAATGAGCAGCTCATCTGGAGCCCCAACTCCGACGAGTTCTGGGACTGGACGGCCCGCTACATCGTGCAGTACGCCGAGATCAGCGCCACCATGCCCAACCTCATGGGCGTGTTTCTGGACTACGAGAACTACTTCCCCAACGGCAGCGGGAACTGCTACGAACTGTCCTATGACGACCAGATATTGGGGCTGTTCGCCGGGGACAGCGGAATCGAACTTCCGGAACTCGAGCCGGCCCGGCGCAAGCCATGGCTGACGGAGCAGGGCCTCCACGAGGCCTTCGCCGAGTTCCAGATCAGCCACTGGCGGGCCAAGTGCCGAGAGCTCAGGCAGGCCGTGGATGCCCACAATCCCAAATTCCAGTTCTGCATCTACCCGGCTCCCGGGACCTTCTTCATGGTACAGGCCTGCTATCCGGAGTGGGCGACGCAGGCGGCTCCGCTCATCCTCGCCGACCCGTGGACCTACGGCCGGCCGTCGAAGTTCATGCCGGAAGCCGAGGCGCTGGAGAGCAACAAGCGCAAGCTGCTGACGGGGATGGAGATCCCCAGGGCCGCGGGCATCCCCTTCATCTACGCCGGGGGCACCGATCCGGTGGTGGCCGGCGCCGACCCGGAGTTCTGCGGCAAGAACACCGTCATGATCTCCCAGGTCACCGACGGCCACTGGATCTTCTATGAGGGCCCCACGTACACCCAGCAGGACCACACGGACTACTGGCACTGGTATACCTGGGCCAATAGGAAGATCATCGCCGGCGACCTGGAGGCCTGGCACGAACCGCGCCGGACACCGGAGGGCTGGGCTCAGGAGATCGCCCGGCACGCCGGGGATGCCTCCAGGCTCGTTCTCCCGCAGGGCACCGGCGAGCGGGTGGAGTACCCCCTGGTGAAGATGCGGCGGGAGAACATCCTCGTGCTCGCCCCCATCGCCAACAGGCCGCTGGAGATCACGCTGCGAAATCATCGTGTCGGCCGCTATGACGACCCGCTGGTGTGGCGCCTGTATGACACGAGCATGAAGGAGCTGGCCAAGGGCTCGATCCCGCCGGACCTCGGTGGCGAGGTGAGGTACACTCCCGGCGTCTCGGCGGTGCACCTGC
>CAYRFY010000805.1:0-3235 GCA_964423635.1 uncultured Armatimonadia bacterium
CATCCAGGATGCAGCGGGCGAACTCCTCGAGCATGAGCGGCGAGCCACCGTCGTAGCTGTCGTTGACGGCCTCCTCGGGCATGCTCTTCCAGCTCTCGGGGAGATACTCCGAGTAGTCCCACAGGCTGTCCCAGGTGCCCGGAGCGGTCTGGCCGTGCACGTAGATGCGGTGCGTTTCACCCTCGGCCCGAGGCGCCTCGTAGGCGGCCCCCGTGCCCTGCAGAGCGTAATAGGTGAAGTTGTTGGGGCGGTCGGAGAAGAAGTCCAGACGGATCCGGATCAGACGCCCTCCGACGGTCTCCAGCAGCACGGTGCAGGTTGAGTCGGCCACGGCCCACGACAGGTGGCGTTGGCCGGTGCCCATGCAGACCACGGTCTTGACCCGCTCACCCATGGCCCAGTACAGGGGCCCCAGGTCGTGGGTGATGTAGTGATGGCCCTGGCGCATAGCCAGCTCGGCGGTGCGCCAGTTGTAGCACACCTCCGGTGCCGGTACGGCGCCCTTGAGCTCCTGGATCTGCTCCTTCTCCCCGTAGTACACCTCGCCGAACACGCCGGCCTTGACCATGCCCATGACCACCGACCACGGCCGCATCCAGCAGTAGTTCTCGGCCAGCATGTACTTGCACTTCGAGGCCCGCACCGCCTCCAGAAGCTCCCAGCACTGGTCCATGGTGGTGGCGGCCGTCACCTCCGACAGCACGTGCTTGCCCGCCGCCAGCGCCTGGACGGTATGCTCCACATGGAGCGGCATGGGCGAGGCCACGACGACGGCATCCACATCCGAGTCGAGCAAGGCCTCGTAACTGGTAAAGGTCTGCTGCACTCCGGTGGCCGCGGCGGCATTGGCCAGACGGGTCTCGTCCGCGTCGCACAGCGCGGCCAGCTCGGCGCTGGGAGCGTACTTCATGGACTTGGCCAGTCCGGCGCCGCGTCCGGCGCCCAATACTCCGATCTTGATGGTGTTCAACGAAAGACCTCCTCGTATTTGACGGGCATCCGCCTGTCGCAACGGTTGGCGGCGGCATGGCGGTGGCATCGGCAGAGCGGTGGTGTGTGTCTCACGAACCGGCGCCCTCGGCGGCCTCGGGAAGGTCCGCTACGGCCGCCGTCTTCAACCTCTCCTCGGCCATCCGCAGCGCCTCCAGCGCCGGGCGCTGCAGGTGCTCCCGGGCCGAGGCCTCGTCTCCGGCCGCCAGAGCACCACGGGCGGCCGCTTCGGCCTCACGCCGAATTCTCTCGGTCTCGCCTTCGAAGGCCGCGGCACTCTCGGCCTCCACGGGCCCCAGGCTGTAGCGGTAGACCTCCCCGTCCAGGTACGCCGCGGGTGTCTGCTCCTGGCCCATGTAGAGGGGAAAGTACGCGGTGCGGTTGGCCGGGCCCAGGGCCGCCGAGGCGTAGGTGAACACCTCGGGCCGCTCCGGGTCGATGGCCGCCGTCAGGCAGGAGCAGTTTGACTCCACACACACTCCCGGCAGGCGCGAGGCCTTTGCCATGTCCGCCGGGGTCAGCTTCCCCTGCCGGGAATGGAGCAGCTCGGGCAGCCCGGGGCGCTCCACGGTCCACAGCACACCCACCCGGGTGAGCTGCTCGACGCGGACCCGATCGTGGGTATTGAGCACCGTCACCGCGGTCCCGGAGGCGTCGACGAATGTCCAGCGGGTGACGATCTTGCCGCCGGCGTACAATCCGCGGGCGTTCATCATCCGCACGATCTGGATGGCCTCCTCGCAGTTGGTGGCGGTCTCCGCGATCAGGCGCAGGCCGTAAGGGTTCATCAGTCCCCGATAGCGGGGCCGCGGGTCGGGGCCGGCCTGGTCCGCCGAGCCCGCCAGGCCCGCCGCGTTTACCATCATCATCACACCGGTGTCGGAAGTGTCGCCGGTGCCGATGAATGCCAGCAGCTCCCGTCCGGGCACGAGGGTGTGCTTGCGGTAGAAGGCCTGGGGCCGCATGACGTTGTCGCGGTTCTTGTGGAAAAGCGGCCGTCCGTCGGCGGTGGCAACGACCACCGCGGCGCAGGAGGTGCACTCCTCGGGAAACAGAAGCCCGCGGTACTTTCCGGCGAGAAAGGCGCCGTACAGGGCGACATCCACTCCCGCCGCCCCGGCGACGGCCCGGGCCTCCACGAGCCAGTGAGGCGCCAGCTCGGCCATCATGTCACTGTACGGCTCCGAGCGCTCGACGAGAGTCTCCTCGCTCAGCCCGTGCTCCGAGCGGGCCAGCTTCAGAAACTGCTGCAGATGGGCGCGGATGTCGGGGCCATTGATCCGGCCCCAAACGCTTCCTATCGTCTCCGGCGATCCCGTCAGGTCTACACTGCACGGATTGCAGGCCATGCCGATCCTCTCATCGCGGGCCGCCCGCGGTGCAATATGGGCGCACCGCGGTTCATTCCCCGGTGGCCGGCAGAGCCCCTTCATGCTCTACGGCCCCAGTCTTTGAGGCCAAAGGGTAGAGCGACACAGGAGGAGAAGTGACCGCCTGCGAACGCACCCTTCCAAGGAGATACCTGATGCAACCGATCATGATGGCCCATCGCGGCAACTCCGGTCTTGCCCCCGAGAACACTCTGGCCGCCTTCGCCGCCGCTATCGACACCAAGTCGCAATGGGTGGAGCTGGATGTCCATCTCACCGCCGATGGTGAGGTGGTGGTCATGCACGACGCCACGGTGGACCGCACCACCGATGGCAGCGGCGCCATCGCCGACCTGACGCTCGCTCAGATCAAGGCCCTGGACGCCGGGAGCTGGTTCTCGCCCGAGTTCGAGGGCGAGCGCGTCCCCACGTTGGCCGACGTCGTGGACCTTCTGGGCAAACGCCTGCGCATCAATGTGGAGATCAAGTCCGCCGCCGACCCCGCCAGCGCCGCGAAGGTCGTGGCGATCCTTCGCGAGGGCGGAGTGCTGCAGCAGAGCATGATCTCCTCCTTCGGCCTCGAGGCGGTGCTGGAGGTGCGCAAGCACTGGGCCGACCCGGTCCTGGCCCTCATCACCGGCAATGCCGCCGACCTGCAGACCACCATCGACCATGGCCTGCAGTATTTCAATATCGAGCACCATGCGGTGGACGCCGAGCTGCTGGAGCGCACCCATGCGGCGGGAGTGCTGGCCAACGTGTGGACCATCGACGATCCCGAGCTGTGGCGCCACTTCGCGAAGCTGGGGGCGGACATCATGACCACCAATCAGCCCCACCTGATGCCGGTGTAGGGGCATGGGGAACGGCCGTGG
>CAYRFY010000806.1:0-3220 GCA_964423635.1 uncultured Armatimonadia bacterium
GTCTCGGTGCCTTTCTTCCTCCTGGCCATCCTCTTGCAGTGGGGTTTCGGGCAGGAGTGGCACGTCTTGCCGATTGCGGGCTATATCAACGGCCCCTGGGGTTGGTGGCACCTGGCCCTGCCGATGTT
This sequence comes from uncultured Armatimonadia bacterium, assembly GCA_964423635.1. GTDB lineage: Bacteria > Armatimonadota > Zipacnadia > Zipacnadales > JABUFB01 > CAYRFY01. Next base: position 129 of record CAYRFY010000806.1, read on the forward strand.
CGTCATGACGTTGGGGTCTTTCGCCGGCCTGACGCGCCTGACGAGGACGGCGGTGCTCGAGGTGCTGACCCAGGACTACATCCGCACCGCCAAGGCCAAGGGGCTGCCGGAGCTGGTGGTGGTGGTGCGGCATGCGCTCAAGAACGCCATGATCCCGCTGGTGACGAGTCTGTCGGTGAGTGTGGCGGCGACCCTTACGGGGGCGTTCTTCGTCGAGACGGTGTTCGCCTGGCCGGGTGTGGGTTTGCTGGCGGTGGATGCCATCAACAATCGCGACTTCCCGACCATCATGGGCACCGTCATGTTCGGAGCGGTGCTGTTCGTCGTAGCCGACATCGCCGGCGACCTGCTCACCGCGTACATGGACCCGCGGATCACTCTCAAGTAGCCGAGGCACTAAGTGGCTCAAGTGGCTGAGGAAAACGTGCACGTCCGTCGTCCGCGCCGCAGCTATTGGCGCGATGTGTGGCTGCGCCTGCGCCGGAACAAGCTGGCCATGGCCAGCTTAGTCTATGTGGTGCTGCTGGGGGCCGTGGCACTGGCGGCGCCGCTCGTCCAGAGACACGACCCCATCGTGCAGGACCTGGAGCAGGCCACCCAGGCGCCCAGCCGCACGCACCTGTTCGGCACCGATCTGTACGGCCGCGACATCTTCAGTCGCGTGGTGCACGGCACGCGCATCGCCCTGATCGTGGGGATCATCGCCACCGCCGTGGCCATCGTCATCGGCGTCACCTTCGGGGGCATCGCCGGGTACTTCGGGGGCTTCATCGACCAGGCCGTCATCTTCGTCTACAGCGTGGTGGCCACGTTCCCCTCTTTGCTGTTCATCCTGGCGCTCACCAATGCGCTCCCACCGGTGGGTGAGCCGAAGCTGTTCAAGGTCTATCTTGCCATCGGTCTCTCCTCGTGGGTGGGCATGTGCCGGCTGACGCGCAACCTGTTCCGGTCGTTCCGGGAGCAGGAATACGTCCTGGCCGCCCGGGCCCTGGGCGCCGGGCCGATGCGCATCATCTTCGGCCACATGGTGCCGAACATGACCGGCTTCATCGTGGTGGCCGTGGCCGGGGGCATCGCGGGGGCCATCGCCGCCGAGGCGGGGATCAGCTTCCTGGGCTTCGGCGTGGCACCGCCCAACCCCAGTTGGGGCGTGATGGTCTCCGAGGGGCGCTCGTACCTCCAGGCGGCCTGGTGGATGATCGTCTGTCCCGCGGTGGCGACGCTGCTGGCGGTGTTCGCGTTCAACCTGCTTGCCGACGGCCTGAGGGACGCCTTCGATCCGCGGCACGAGACGGTGTAGGAACGGCTGTGGCGCGTGGTTCGTGGCGCGGAACGGCGAACGGCGCCGCTCCCTGCGGGTCCCGCCGAGCGGGACCCGCTTTCCCTCTCCTTCGCGATGCGGCCGCTCAGGAGAGGGCTACGGCGGACGGCCAACGGCCAAGACGAGGCCGGTCAGCAACTCGTTCGGAGACAACTACCTTGCCACTACTGCAGATACGCAATCTGACCATCGACTTCCGCACCCTCGAGGGCACGCTGCGTGCCGTCTACGGCGTGGACCTCAGCGTCAGTGAGGGCGAGGTGGTGGGCCTCGTCGGCGAGTCCGGCTGCGGTAAGAGCCAGACCTGTCTCTCCATCCCGCGGCTGATCCACCCCTCGGGAATCATCCACGCCGATGAGATCGCCTTCGAGGGCCGGGACCTCACCAAACTCGGCGAGCGGGCCATGCGCTCCCTGCGCGGGAACAAGATCACCATGATCTTCCAGGAACCCATGACCTCGCTCAACCCCTGTCTCACCGTGGGGGAGCAGCTCGCCGAGCCTTTGGTCCTCCACCGGGGGATGGACTGGCACGCCGCGGAAGACCGCGTGGTGGAGACCCTCGGGCGCGTGGGGATCTCGGACGCCAGGCAGCGCTACCGGGAGTATCCGCACCAACTGTCCGGGGGCATGCGGCAGCGGGCGATGATCGCCATGGCGCTGGTGTGCGAGCCCCGGCTTCTGCTGGCCGACGAGCCCACCACGGCGCTGGACGTCACGGTGCAGGCCCAGATCCTGCGCCTGATGCTGCGCCTGCGCGATGAGACGGGAACGGCCATCATTCTCGTCACCCACAACCTGGGGGTCGTGGCCCAGTCGTGCGACCGCGTGTCGGTGATGTATGCCGGGCGCATCGTGGAGAGCGGCACCACGGCCCATGTGTTCGGAAGCCCCGAGCATCCGTATACCCGCGGCCTGATGCGCTCTGTTCCCCGACTGAAGCCTCCGGCCGGCGCCCCCGCGCGGCTGGAGTCGATCCCCGGCAGCGTCCCCAGCATCGCCGCCATGCCCGGCGGGTGTCCGTTCCACCCCCGCTGCCGCTACGCCCGCGAGATCTGCGCTCAGGCGCTTCCAAGCCTGGTCGAGCTGGAGGACGGCCACAGCTCCCTGTGCCACTTCGCCGGGAAGCTGGACAGCCTGGGGGTGACGGCATGACCGAGCCGCTCCTGCAGGTCGACAATGTGCGCAAGTGGTTCCCCATCAAGGCCGGACTGATGCAGCTCACCGTGGGCAATGTGCGGGCCGTGGATGACGTGAGCCTCACCGTCAACAAGGGCGAGACCGTGGGCCTCGTAGGCGAGAGCGGCTGCGGCAAGTCGACCCTTGGTCGCATGGCGGTGAAGCTACTGGACCCCACCGAGGGCCGGATCCTCTACCGGGGGCAGGACATCAGCCGACTCCGCAGCAATGGTCTGCGCGCGTACCGCCGCCGGATGCAGATCATCTTCCAGGACCCGTACTCCTCTTTGAACCCACGTATGACGGCGGGCGCGGTCATCGGCGAGGGGCTGCGCATCCACAACCTGGTGCCCCGTGGAGAGGTGAAAGACCGTGTGGGGGAGCTACTGACCCGCGTGGGCCTGGGCCCCGCGGACTTCACCCGCTACTCCCACGAGTTCAGCGGCGGCCAGCGCCAGCGCATCGGCATCGCCCGAGCCCTGGCCGTGGAGCCTGAGTTCATCGTCTGCGACGAGCCCGTGAGTGCGCTGGATGTATCTATCCAGGCCCAGATCGTGGAGCTGCTCCGGGATCTGCAGCAGGAGCTGGGGCTG
>CAYRFY010000807.1:0-3216 GCA_964423635.1 uncultured Armatimonadia bacterium
AGCTGCTCTTACCGGGAGCGGACGCTCTCAGAATGACATTCCCGGCGAAGGTGGGGTTTTCGGCCGGACCTCTAGAAGGCGTGGCCGAAGCTGAAGTGGGCCTGATTGCCGTCCTCACCCCAGCCGAAGTCCAGGCGTAGCGGCCCCAGCGGCGTCTCCACACGCATCCCCACGCCGACGCCGGCATGGGCCTCGAAGTCGGAGTTCTCGGCCGGCACCTCGAACCCGGGGACCACCGTCGGGAACCTGCCTCCGAAGGCGCTGCCGACATCCACGAACCCCACGACGGCCAGGGTATCGTTCACCGGGTGTCGATACTCGACGCTGCCCATCAGCATGTGCTCACCGCGGTAGCGGTCTTCCTCGTAGCCCCGGAGGGTGTTGGCCCCGCCGACGCTGTAGGCCTCGAACAGGGGCAGGTCGCCGAAGGTGGTGCCACCGGCGAGACGGACGGCGATAACATCCTTGCCGTCACGCACGGGGAAGTAGCGCCTGTGCTCGGCCCAGAGCTTCTGGAAGTGAGTATCCCCGCCCAGGAACGACCCGGCGACCTCCGCCGTGAGACTGGACATGTGGCCGCGCGTGGCGTTGGTGGTGGAGTTGCGGAAGTCATTGGTCAACCCCAGCGTCAGGCTGGTGAGTCGCCCCCCCGGGTGCAGGGGAGCGGCAACGACGACGGGCCCGAGGATGTCGCCCGGCCCGGGGACATCGGGGTCCAGGTTCGGATTGTCCGGCGCCGGCGGTGCGGCTGGATCATCCCACGAGCCGCTGGTTCGCGACCCCACGGAACTGAGGCCCGCATCGGGAAACAGGGTGCGCAGGCCCTGGTAGGAGGAGCTGGAGATGGTCTCTGTGCGGAGCCGGAGGCTGGCGTAGCGGCGCCTGTCCTCGGCAAGAGGGCGCGAGACGCGCACCGTCCCGCCCGAGCGGCGCTCCTCGAAGTAGTCATCCGCCGTGGTCACCGCCGCGGCCCCGACGAACCGGCGGCGACGCTCGGTGTCGAAGAGACTCACCTCCAGAGAGGTGCCTTGTCATCGAAGAACTCGTCCGAGTAGGTGACATCATACCTGGTTCTGCTCCTGAACCGAGAGCATCATGACCAGGTTGTCCAGGCTGCTGTAGGCCAGGGCGAAGGAGGCCTTACCGGTGCGGTCCTCCTCGATCTTGAAGTTGACGATGACACCCTTGATCGGGTCCAGCTTGCCCGGGAAGGGCTCGGGAGTGACGCTCTTGAAGATTTTCAGATCCCGGATGCGCATCTGGTTCTCCAGGACACGGGTCTCCTGGAACAGCTCGCCGGGCTTGAGGTTGATCTGCCTGCGGACGACGAACTCCTTGGTGCGCTGCAGGCCGGAGATGGTGACATCCTCGATGCGGGCTTCCTCGATGACGAAGGTGAGCACGCCGAAGTTGTCTACTTCGGCGGCGGTGACGGTGGCGAAGTACCCGGCCTGCTGGTACTCGGTCTGGATGCGGCCGGCGTCACCCTCCGCCACCCGTGTGCTCACCGGGTTGCCAACTCGAGACTTGATGGCCGAGGCCAGGGTCTCGTCGGACAGTACGGTATTGCCGACGAAGAGGATCTTCTCGACTCTCGGCTTCTCGACGACGCTGATGATGACCTGCACGCCACCGGGGACCACGCGCTTGGAGGCCCGCACACGCTCGTAGTAGCCCAGAGCCATGACCTTCTCCTCGGCCTGAGCAACCTTCTCGTCGGTGAGTTCAGTACCCGGTTTGAGGATGTCCTTCACCTCATCGAGCACCACATCGGCCGAGAACCAACCGGCACCCTCCACGCGGACATCGACGATGAGCAGGGCCTGGCCGAACGCTACCCCGAGCCCCGTGGCGGCCGCCAGGACGGCCATCATGAGCACCAAGCGGCGCGACCGTGTTGCTCTTGTGGACATACCCGATCTCCTCACGTCACGAAAACATTGGCCCGCGGACCTCACCTTTGGCACCGCGGGTACGTCGCGGACTTGAGCCACGTTCCTCGCCGAGGGCTCTCACACCTGCTCGGGGACGACCCTAGGCGATAGCAAGTCGCCCCTCCACCCGTTCCGGGCTGTGCAGGAGGACAGACGGCGCCTGCCCGAGCCGAGCGACCACAGGCAGGCCTCCTTCGTGGAGGAACCGTACCTGAGAGCGTCCAGCCGGTAAGAGCAGAACGAGGAATCTCCTGGGATATAGCGAGCTCCTTCGCTATCTCGCTGCGCGAGATGGAAGCTCAGGATAACATCATCACGGGAGGCCCGGGTTTTCGGCCGCGCGTCTAGACCTCCGGCTCCAGGTACTCCGACAGCGTCTTGCGCAGCACGCTGCGGGCCCGGAATAGCCGCGACTTCACGGCCTGGATGCTGCACCCCAGAACCTGAGCGATCTCCTCGTAGGACAGGTCCTCGTAGTCGCGGAGGATGACGACCTCCTTGTACTCCGGGCGCAGTTGGGAAACCTGCCGGGCCAGTACGACCTCCAGCTCCGTGTTCTCCGCCACACGACCCGGGGCGAGCCGCCAATCCTCCACCTGCCTGGACAACTCGTCTTCATCCAGCTCCACCGGCGCGTCGAGGGAGGGGCCCTCCGACTGGCGGCGGCGCTTGCGGCGGTCGAGGCGGTTCTTGGTCAAGTTCACCGCGATGCGATAGAGCCAGGTGTATATCTGGCTCTCATGCCGAAAGGTGCCAAACGCTCGATATGCGTTGACGAAGGTGTCCTGCGTCAGGTCTTCGGCTTCGTCGCGATCCTCGATCATGCGGAAGATCACGTTGTAGACCCGTTGGTAGTTGTCTTCCACGACCCTCTGGAAGTCGCGGGATGTTTCGAAGTCTTCCACTTGGCGAGAGCACCCCGGTCGGGGAACGTGATTGAAGCCGCGGCCGAGGCTGGAGGACTGAAGGCAGCGAACCATGTCGGGACCCATCCTTCGGTCGGCCCCCTCTGGCATCGTGTGCCGCCGACGCCGCTTACATTCGACAACGTCGGCCGGTCCTGGTTGCGCCACGGCGGTGCCACGCGCCCGGCCGCCCTGGAAACCGCCAAGGGGTCCCGCGCCCCGCCGATCCCGCGGGCCGGTTGCCTTGGTCTCGCACCGGGCTCCGGCGGGCGGCAGGCCGCCTGGCCCGCGTTACGCTCATCTCCCGGCACCACAGGTCCTGGTAGAGGTCCGGCCGAAAAGCCCGGCCGGCCCGGTTTCTGTCATTCTGGAGCGTC
>CAYRFY010000808.1:0-1773 GCA_964423635.1 uncultured Armatimonadia bacterium
CTACACAATCCCCTGGGCCACCATGGCCTTGGCGACCTTGAGGAAGCCGGCGATGTTGGCTCCGGCCACGAGGTTGTCCGGGGTGCCGTACTCCTCGGCGGCCTCGGTGCACTGCTTGTAGATGCTGTCCATGATGAGCTTGAGTCGAGAATCAACCTCATCGAAGGTCCAGTTCAGACGCTGGGAGTTCTGGCACATCTCCAATGAGCTGGTGGCCACTCCGCCGGCATTGGCGGCCTTTGCCGGACCGAAGGAGACACCGTTGTCCAGGAAGATGTGGATCGCGTCGGGGGTCGAGGGCATGTTGGCGCCCTCGCCCACAGCGATGCAGCCGTTATTGACCAGCATCTGGGCGGCGGTGCCGTCGATCTCGTTCTCGGTGGCGCAGGGGAGGGCCACCTCGCAGGGGACCGACCAGATGCCGCGCCAGCCGTCCTGGTACCTGGCGTTCGGGTGCTCGTCCACGTAGGTGCGGATCCGCTCGCGCCGGACCTCCTTGATGAGCTTGACGGTGTCGAGCTTGATGCCGTCGTCGTCCACGATGTAGCCGCTGCTATCCGAGAGGGCAACGACCTTGGCCCCGAGCTGCTGGGCCTTCTGTGTGGCGTAGATGGCCACATTGCCCGACCCGGATATCACCACTCGCCGGCCCTCCCAGGTCTTTCCGCGTGACTCGAGAAGTCTTGTGACGAAGTACACCAGGCCGTAGCCTGTGGCCTGAGTGCGGACCTGCGACCCGCCCCATTCCAGGCCCTTGCCGGTGAGCACGCCGGTGAAGCGATTGGAGAGCCGCTTCCACTGCCCGAACAGGAAGCCGACCTCGCGCGTGCCGACACCGATATCACCGGCGGGGATATCGGTGTCCTCACCCACGTGGTGGAACATCTCGTTCATGTAGCTCTGGCAAAAGCGCATGACCTCCAGCTCGCTCTTGCCCTTGGGGTCGAAATCGCTGCCGCCCTTGGCGCCACCGATGGGGGTCGTGGTCAGGGCGTTCTTGTAGATCTGCTCGAAGCCGAGGAACTTGATGATGCCCAGGTAGACCGAGGGGTGGAAGCGCAGACCGCCCTTATAGGGCCCGATGGCGCTGTTGAACTGCACTCGGAACCCGCGGTTCACCTGCACCTCACCGGCGTCGTCCACCCAGGGGACGCGGAAGATGATCTGGCGTTCGGGCTCCACCATGCGCTCGAAGACCTTGAGCTTCGCGAAGTCCGGATTGCGGTCGATCACGACGGAAATCGACTCGGCCACCTCCTGCACGGCCTGATGGAACTCGGGCTCTCCCGGGTTCCTGGCGATCACCGTCGCCATGATCTCCTCGACAAAGCTCGTCATGGGCTGTCTTCCTTTCGTGGGTCCGCTCGGGCTCGACAGGCTCGCGGTGGCCGCCCGTTCGGCCGGCGGGGCGTGCGGATCGGTCGCGGCGGGCCGAAGTCCCCTGGTGGGACTGACCGCATCGCGGTATCGGGTGACGAAATGGTCCAGCGCATCTCGTTGGGTGACGAAGATAGAGCTCCACTGCCCCAGCGAATCTCGGCCCTCGGCGGTGAGCTGATAGCGCCGCCGGGGCTTGGCGCTCTCGCCTCGCTCCCAGGTCGATCGCACCTGCCCGGCCTCCTCGAGGCGGCGCAGGGAGCGGTAGATCGTGGGGCTGGGGACCTCGCCATCGGTGAGGCCGAGCCGCTCGATGGCGTCCTTCAGTTCGTAGCCGTAGGCGGTCCCCAACTCGGCGAGCAAGAGCAGCAGCGCGGGCTCCACAATCCTGGATTG
>CAYRFY010000808.1:1783-3214 GCA_964423635.1 uncultured Armatimonadia bacterium
TTGTTTCAGGCCCGGGGCACCGTCACCATTGTCAGGCGTATCACGACGAGATGCCACGTGCTGCGACCTCAGGGGCGGGGGAATCTGCCGGTTGGGGGCCGGTGACGGCGGCGGACGGAGTCTTCGTTCGTGGCCGTGCCGCTATTGTGCCGATTAGGGGACCTGCTGTCAAGTGGACTCTATGTACAACGGGTACATATGCTCCGAGCGTACCATCAATGCACCGACCCGCGCCATCAGCTACCCCCGCTATAAAGACATGATAAACACTTAAAAAACGTTAATGACCTGTAAAAGAACCCATCAGAGGGCAAACTGAATCCCCGGACAGCGCACATAGCGCCACGGGAGCTGCCGCAGTGGGTGGGCTCGGAGGGATGCGGCGAGGAACGCCAACGACAGCAGACGAAACCACGTGGGGAACATGGCGCCTTGACCGGCGCGCCCAAGCAACTGCCGATGGCCGTACTCGAAGTCACGGCCGAGAGAAAAGACGAAGCCACCGTCGGGGGTCTGATTGCTCAGCACCCAGTCGACCGCCCGGGACAAAGCCGCCCGCGCCTCCGCGGAGCGGTAACTCGTCTGCCCGAGCATCCGCGCCAGCGGCTCGATAGAATCGATCTCCTCGCAGGCGCTGCTCACCAGCGGATCCTCCGGATTGTGCCCCCCCCACCCGAAGCCGCCCGCAGCATTCTGGGTAGCCAGCACCGTGTCCACCGCACGACGCACAAAGGGGAATGTCAGCCCGTCGTACGACCATAGCGGCCACCAGTGGTAGGCGGCCTGCACCGCCTGCGAGCGCCAGAGAGGGTCGCCTACATCCACGGCGCCCCAGACCCCGGTCGCCGGGTCCAGGTGATGGCCCTCAAGCCAGGCGATAATGGACTCCACGGCCGCCCCGGCCCGCGAGTCGCCGTGGAAGTCGCGAGCGTACTGCAAGAGCACACCGATATTCATGATCTCATTGCCGCTGAAAGCCACCCTCTCCCCCCAGTCCCGCTGCGAAAGCCACCGCTCCAGAAACCCCGCCTCCTTCCAGGGCTCCAGGAAGGTCAATGGAAGACGGGTACCGGACCCCAGACAGGCCAGGGCCGTCACGACGTGGCAAGTCAGGTGCGGCCTGCCACACCACAAAGGGTCGCCCTCGTACCAGCCCTGTCCGAAGATGACCGGATCGCGGTACAGACCGTCCTCATCCTGGTGCTCATTGAGGTACGCCGCCCACGCCTCGCGCTCCGAGACCGGCACGACATCCAGGTCGGACAGCAGGTCCCGGGCCATGGCGGCGTAGCAGGAGGAGTACAGCGTCGGCCGGGTGGTAGACAGGGAGTAACGATAGCATCCCGGCCCGGCTTCGGGAAGGCGGCAGGACTCGATGAGCCTCTTGCGATAGGGCGCGTCGGCGGCCGGTGGCGGCGACGGTTGCTGCCC
>CAYRFY010000809.1:0-3209 GCA_964423635.1 uncultured Armatimonadia bacterium
TTCCCGACGCGGGAATGGCGAAATGCGGCCCCAGGGTGTTCATGCATAATGTGAGCGGAAAGCCCGCCCCACCAGCATCTTTGGCGGGCTGGAAAGCCCGCCCCACCAACATCTTTGGCGGGCTGGAAAGCCCGCCCCACCAACATCTTTGGCGGGCTGGAAAGCCCGCCCCACCAACATCTTTGGGGGCTGGAAAGCCCGCCCCACCGACAACGGCGGCGCTCTGGAAGCTCGACCACGAGGGCGGAGGAACCGCCCGAGGAGTATCCACACATTGAACTTGAGCTACCATGTGGACTGGCCGGCGGCCGAGGCGCACTTGCGGGCTTTCTGGGCCGGCGAGGCACTCAGGCGCCCGCCGATCCACCTCACCGTGAGCAAGCCCGAGGCCCAGCGGGTGCCTTTGCCCACCCCCAAGACCGCGGCGCAGAAGTACTTCGACAAGGACTTCCTGCTGCGCTACGCCGAGGCGAGCCTGGGCAACCGCTGGTACGTGGCCGAGGCGCTGCCCACCTGCGCCACGGCAATGATGGCGGGCTGGCTCCCGGTCTATGGCGGCAAGGTTACCGCCGACTGGGATACGGTCTGGATCCACCCGTCCATCCGCGACTGGGACGACACCCCGGACTGGGAGCACGATTGGGACGATGCGGGCTGGCGCAAGCTGCGGGACGCCGTGGAGTATCTGGTGGACGCCGCCGCGGGACGGTTTTTCGTCGGGCTGCCGCCCATGCTCCCGCCCAATGACCTCCTGTCGGTCCTCCGGGAGCCCAATGCCTTCTTGATGGACCTCGTCGACGTGCCAAAGCTCGTTCTCGAGGCCCTGGGGCACATGACCGCCAACCTCCTGCGCATGCACGAGGAGCTGTGCAGCATCATCGACGCACGGTTCGAGGGCATCCACCACCACTATCCGGTGTGGTGCCCCGACTGTCTGATCACGATGCAGTCGGACGTCTCCTGCATGCTCTCGCCACCGATGTTCGAGGAGTTCATCATCCCGGAGCTGGAGCAGATGTCGCAGACGGCGGGGCGGGCGATCTACCACCTCGACGGCCCCGGTGCCGTCAAGCATCTGGACCGCGTGCTGGACCTCTACCACGTGAGGATGCTCCAGTGGGTGCCGGGAGCGGGACAGCCGGGAGGCTTCGAGCATTGGATGCGGATCTTCAAGCGGGCCCAGGAGAAGGGCAAGATGATCTACCTGCCCTGTGCTCCGTCCCAGCTCGAGACGGCGATCCGCGAGTTTCGCCCGGAGCTGACCTTCCTCTTGCTGGGCGAAGTGGCCTGCTTCGAGGAGGCCGATGAGCTGCTGAGGAATGCCGAGAAGTGGACGGCACAGTATTGGTGAGGAGGTGGGGGGGTGGGGATTGGGGGGTGGGCGAACGGCACACGGCGGGGGAAAGGCAGGAGGTGCCCACTCGGGCCAGTCGTTGGCCGTGATAAAGGGGCCGAGTGTGCAGCCGATGCGACGCGCAGCGTCGCCCGCACACCCGGCCCAGTCGTCAGCCTTTACGCCTCGCCAAAGCGGTCGCATCGCGCAAGCGGCTCGCAGAGACGCCACGAGCGAAAGCGGCCCGTGGGGAGCGGCGCCCGCTGGCTCCCGCGCGCCAAGACGACGGCCAGCGTCAAGCAGGTAGGATGCCTGCGCTCCCAGCAGTGGCCCCTCTCACCTGGCCTGGACACTATCGATCTCCACCACCGTCCCCTCCCCCACGTTCGCCGGTTCGATGTCCAGCCTCAGGCGAATGACCTCGCCCTTCCACAAGGGGTGTTGCGAGAGGTCGAAGACCACGTCCTGCCACTCCCCGTCGGCCTGGAGCGCAGCGGTGACGTGCTGGGCCTCCTCGAACCCGGGACGGGCGGCGGTGGCCCAGAACAGGCCCAGCGCCTCGCCTTTGGTTGCGCGTACCCTCCCCACCACTGTCTGATGCTCGGCGGCGGGGAAGCTTGTCTCGGGCCCGGAGAAATACGGGTCCTCCCCGGTCACCGTCACCTTCAGGTTCCCGCCGTCGGCCTTCACCCTACAGTTGTTCGCGCTGCCCCAGCCCTGTGCACCGTCGGCAAAGTCCCACCCGGACCGGGCCTCGGGGCGAGGCGGAGTGCCGCGCCGGAGCCCTGAGATGCACAGCTCGCAAGGTCCGTCACGGTGCCGGACCTTGACGAACAGCGCGGCCTGCGCCGGGTCGTACACATAGCCGCCGTCCACGCTATCGAGGCTCTCCACCGCCGGCAGTGCGCGGCCGTCCACCGTGACGGCGTCCGGTGCGGCGACCTCTGCCACGAACCCCAGGCTAGACTGGCCGGGGAAGTACGTCAGGCGATAGCGGCCCTCGGCGCCGATAGCCCGGGAGGACTCGATCCGCGCGCCGGTGGTGAAGTGGAAGGCCTCCTGCCCGACCTTGAGGATCGCCGTTTCCGGCCCCGGGTCGTAGCCCTCCATCATCAGACGATTGAGGATGATGTCCTCGGGGTTGATGAAGGGAGCGTTGCGCTGGGTGAACCTGCCGTACCAGCCGTCGGGGTAGGTGCCCTTGAGCTCGAGTCGCTCGTCACCGAACTGCTGGTGCATGCCGCTCACCGTGATCCCGGCCGCCACCCTGTCCCAGGGGAAGCTCTTGTCATAGCGGGCGAGATGCTGCAGGTGGTAGGCATACACCAGCCCGCACCACTGGACCGGCACGCCGAACCAGGAGCCCGTGAAGAAGGTCGTTCCGAACACCGGGATGGTGGCGTAGCGCATGCCGATCTTTGCGGGATCGTCCCACATGTAGATGAAGGGCAGGCCGGTGCGGGCCCAGTACCGGGCCTGCTCCAGGTAATGCTCTTCGCCGGTGGCGCGATAGGCCTCGAGGTAGGCGGCCAGACCGTAGGCGGAGGCCAGGATGTCCGGCTCGTGCAGGGGACACTCCCAGCTCTGAGCGCCTCTGGGGACCACGAAGGCGGCCTCGATAAACTCCAGAGCGTTGAGGCCCGCCTGGAGAGCGGCCTTGTCGCCGGTCATGCGGGCATGTCGCAGGAGCGCCCAGGCCGGGCGTCCACAGATGCCCAGCTCCGAGCTGCCGGTCGCGCCCAGTATCTCCCTGTCGGGGCTGGGATGGAAGCGCCAGGCACCATCCTCGCCCTGACCGCCCCGAGAGCCCAGGGCCTCCTGCCGCATGGGGCCGTAGGCCTCCTGCAGCTTGCCCCAGTGGAAGGGAAGCTGGCCC
>CAYRFY010000810.1:0-3202 GCA_964423635.1 uncultured Armatimonadia bacterium
CAGGGGAAAGGCGGGAAAAAGGCGGGAAAAAGGCGGGAAAAAGGCGGGAAAAAGGCGGGAAAAAGGTGGGGAAAAGGCCGAAAAAGGCGAGGGTTGGCGCATGATTCTTAGTCTAAAAACGTTCAATAACGCCTGAGAATGCATATTATGCGAAGACTTATTGAACCTATCGCCATCCGACGCCGAGAGCGGCCATCACTCACCGGCGGCGCCATCGTCGAGTTCCTCGCCGACGTACCACTGACATGCCCCTACTTCCACCAGCGCTTCCTGGCGCCCGACGGCGGCTTTGTACTCTGTGGTGGAGACTTCGACGGCGTCACCGAGCTGGTCCGCATCGACCTCGAGACCGGCGCAGGCTTCCGCCTGACGGCGGGGGGAGCCCATGCCCACACCGGCGACCTCCACCAAGATGGGCGCCATTTTGCCTTCACCAACGACGGCCTGTACCAGGTGGATGTGCTGAGCGGTGAGGTCTCGCAACGCCGGCCTTTCCCCGACGAGGGCTGGGAGTTCGGAGGCTGTGTCCACCACAACAGCGACTGCACCTGCGCCGCCCTGTTCGCCAACAGGCAACACGAGAGCGGCGTGCCCGTGGGCAGCGTGTGGACGGTGTCCCTTATCGACGGCGGCTGGCGACGGGTGGTGAGCCGACCGTTTCGCATCGGCCACGTGCAGTTCTCCCCCACCGACCCCGAGCTTCTCATGTACTGCCACGAGACCGGCGGCGCCTCGCCCCAGCGTATGTGGCTGGCGCGCACCGACGGCGACCACCCCGGCCCGCTGTACCACCGTCCGGGGCATCCCTGGGTCACCCACGAGGTGTTCAGCGGCGACGGGCAATGGGTGGTCTTCATCCGCCACCCGGAGGGTCTCGGCCTGATCCGTCCGGACAATACCGGCCTTCGCACCGTCGATGCCCCCGGCGCCTGGCACCCCGGCCCCAGCTTCGACGCCGGCCGCATCTGCTACGATACACACGACGGAGGTCTCTGCATGTGGGACGCCGCCACAGACCGCCATACCCCGCTTAGCAGCGGGGAGCGCAGTGGCGACGGGCCTCACCTGCACCCGCGATTCTGCCCCGATGACGTCACCGTCATCTGGACCTCCACACACGACGGCCCGCCACACCCGGCCCTGCTGAGGCTGTGAGAAGCGACGGAGAACGGCACGTCTGACCACGGAGACACGGAGATCCACGGAGAACGGCCGAAGGCAGAAACACGGCGAACGGGGGAGGAAGGCGAGGCGGGGAGAACGTCTCATACGGGGCCGGGTCCGCCGGGACCCGGCCCCGATTGCGACTACTACAGCGGCTCGCCTGTGGTGATGACCGTCACCCGGGCCCGCGGTGTGAGGCCCTCCGGGCCGGTACAGGTGAACTGAACCTGGTTGTCCCCGGCCGCAAGTAGCGGGACTTCGGTCTCCTTGACGGCGACATCGCCGACGAACTGGCCCTGCGGCCCGTAGACCTTGCAGTCGCCGATCCCGCCGAACTCCATGTACGAGCCCGTCGGGATCTGCACGTCGAAGGAGAGCTGTTTGCCGGCCACCTGGACCGCGGGATCGGTGAGCATTCCGTCCTCGATCGGCAGCGCCTTGATCGGGCTGAGATAGAGGTTCACCTGCTCCCCCGGCGGGAGGTTCCCGACCCACACCCACAGCGACTCGACGCTCTTGTACAGCAGGTTCTCGCGGTAGGTGGCGTACTGTCCCCCATACGGCCAGCCCATGCCCGCGTAGTGCTCGGTGTCGAACTCCAGCAGCTCGAAGTACCGCCAGCCCTCGAAGTCGATGGGGATGGTGTGGTCGCAGGTGGCGTGGCTCAGGTGGCTGGGACTGCGCAACTGCAGGTTGAGTATCTCCCCCTTGCCATCGCCGTGGACCCAGACGCCCATGGCCTGACAGGCCGAAAGGTCCATGGGTGGTGAGAACTGGCGACTCGCCCGCAGCCACGAGCCCACGCGTTCCTCCCGATTGCTGTCGGCGGAGATCAGGGCGCTGTTATTGCCCACTTTGACATTATCGGTCACCGACCGCAGGGAGAAGGTGACCTTCTCGGCCGCGGCGCGGTCGGGCAGCTCGTCATCGGTGGAGAAGTCCGCCAGGGTGATGGCCTCGGGCGCGCCGTAGGGCGCGCAGCACTGCAGCGCCTCCAGCCGCAGCTTCAGCGGCTGGGCCTCGAACTGGTTGGCCACGGTCCACACATTGCTCTGCCCGTCGATGGCACGCACGCGGTGCCGATCGTACCGTGCGGGGGAGAACATCGGTCCCCCCGGACCCATCTGCAGTGTGAAGTCCGAGGCCGGCAGGCGCAACTGGGCCCGGATCGCCTCGGGCACCGTGCCCGCGTGCCGGAGCTCCTCGTACTGCTTGACGATGGCGGCCAGGCGGGCATGGCCGGGGTTGTTGGGGTCATAGCTGGCCATGGATAGCCCAGAATCCGTCGCCAGCGCCTTGCAGCACAGGTACTCGATGTCATCGGTGAAGGTGGGCTCGCCCTGGGCTCCGCTGTAGTTCTTGAATGCCCACCAGCCCAGATTGCCGGGGAGGAACATGCGCTCCCCGGCGCCGTTGGCCCGCACATGCCGGTCGATGAACTCCTTGTGGGAGCGATTGGGATAGTCCCACGCCCCAATGCGCGAGCGCACGAACCACAGGTGATGGTGGAAGGTGCTCATCTCCATCACCGCCGGCCGCGCCAGGCGCTTGTGAAGCTCGAAGACGTACTTGGAGCCATAGTGCCAGCTATTGCTCGTCCCACCCAGCACATCCTCGCCGTCCAGTGCATCCAGGTAGATCGCGTCGAAACCACATTCGTTGAAGAAGTCGGCCTGCTTCTGGACCACCTCCAGGAGCAGATCGGAGTCCGGGTCTGGGGCAAACAGCCCGAAGCATTCCTTGAGATGGTGTACCTCGGCCCCGGCCTTGTGGGCTGCGGCCGTGGTGCCGTAGGCTCCCCGGGTGCACCCTGTGAAAGCAAATGGCTCGGTCTTCGCAAGCCCGCTGTAGACGATGAGCTCGTTGTCGATCTGGACCGTCACGCTGTTGCGCACGAAGAACCCGGTGATCGTGGACATCTTCTCGGTGCTCTCCAGCACCGGCACATCCTTGCCCTCGGCGTCGAGATCGGCCGCCAGCGTGAACCGCGCGTCCTTGGCAAGCCCCGGATGGGGCACCGGGGTCACCCACGGGCAGT
>CAYRFY010000811.1:0-3188 GCA_964423635.1 uncultured Armatimonadia bacterium
GAATGCACCCCGTGGCCGACCACGTCCCCGACGCGGAAAGACGGGCCCCCATATCCAGGAGCGTGTCCCCGATGAGACCATTCCCTTTGTGTCTGGCCTATCTGGCTCTATCGTTCGCGGTATTCCCGGCCGTCTCTTCGGCCGATGAAGACCTGGGCGCTACGCCTCAACTCCTGCTGAACACGGGCTTCGAGGAAGGGGTAGGGGAGAGGGCGGCCGAGTGGGGCCAGTGGCCTCCGGCGGGCCGGGAGGAGGGTGTCGGCAGCGAGCGCGATGCGGAGGTGAGCCGTTCGGGGAGCTACTCCGGTCGCCTGCGGGTGACGGCGGCGGGCTTCGACGGTGTCTGCACCTGGCACCACGCGGCGGTGCCGGTCACGCCGGGCCAGGAGATCGTGCTGTCATACTGGTGCAGGGGAGAGGGCATCCTGGGCCAAAGCGGCTGTGACGTGCAACTGCGCCGCGGGGTGCAGGAGATCGTGGGAAGTCGGGCCGCGCCACAGAGGAGCGGTACGTTCGACTGGGTCCACACCGTCCATCGTTTCGTGGTGCCCGAGGGCACCGACCACATCTGCGTCGTCCCCCTCCTGCGCGGTGCCGGCACGGTGTGGTTCGACGACATCGTGGCGTACGGCACACCCTCCGTTGAAACGGTAGCTGCTTTGGCCCCGGATACCGACGGTGACCTCTCCGATCCCTGCTGGTCCGAGCAAGCCCCGCTGACCGGCTTCTCGCTGGCCGACGGCTCGGGACTGCCGAGGTGGGGCACCGAGGCCCGGGTGGTGCACGACCAGGAGCATCTGTACATCGCCTTCCGCTGCCACAAGTCGGCGGATGACCGCCTGGTCAGCAGCATCACGCTCCGCGACGGACCTGTGTGGCAGGACGATGATGTCGAGGTGTTCCTGAACCTCTCCGGCGACCGCGGCGACTACTACCAGTTTGTGCTCAACCCCATCGGCACCCGTTACGACTCGCACCGCATGGACCCCTCCTGGTCAATCGAGTGGGCCGCCGCCACGCGGCGGGAGGACGACCACTGGACGGCGGAGATCGCGATTCCGTTCTCCCAACTGCCCATCGACCTGACGACCGGAACCGACTGGTGCCTCAACCTGTGTCGGGCCAACAAGGCCGCCGCGGAGGTGAGCGCGTGGTCCTGTCCCTTCGGGGGCTTTCACAGCCCGGCGCGTCTGGGCACCCTGGCAGGGCTCGATGTGGACTTGTCGCCGCGCTTCGCCCGAGACGCCGCGGCGAGGCTGCAAGGGCTGCGCCGGGAGCACGCCGCGGCCACGGAGGGCGTCCGGGCCCAGGGCGCGCCGGAGTGGATTGCCGCTCCGTTTTCAGAGCGCGATGGACGCATCGGCGGTGAGATCGCGAGACTGGAGGCGCTGCTGCAGGCACCGGACGATGTGACCCGGGAGCAGTGGGCGGAGTTCTCTCAGCGTGTGAAGGGTCTGTCGGTGGCCGTCACGGAGCTTCAGGCCGCCGGGCTGCGCCTGCGAGTGTACGGTGTCTGGAAAGAAGAGGGCGCAGGTGACCCGCGCCTGGGTCTGGCGTGCTGCTCGCCGATGACGAAGGTCTTCCGCTCTGGCGACGGCTTCGCGGGCGAGGTGGCCAGGGAGGTGAGGCTGTCGGCGGCGCGCAATGAGGCCGAGAGTGCTCAGATCGTGGCGGTGTCCCTGGCGGAGGAGGACATCGCCGGCTGCACGGCGCAGGTCGAGGACCTCGTCGGCCCCGGCGGAGCCAGGATCGGCGCTCAGAATCTGCATCTGCGCCTGGTGGGGTACGTCAAGACCGCCGAACCCAAGTATGCCACCGCTGTGGTGGGCGAATGGCCGGACCCGCTCTTGCCCAACGGCGTTTTCACCCTTCCCGCGCGGCAACTGCAGCCGCTGTGGCTCACGGTGCGCGTGCCCGAGGACGCCGCGCCCGGTGACTATCGCGGCACGCTGGCGCTCACCGCAGGACAGGACAATCTGCAGCTCGGGGTGCGCCTGCATGTGTACCCCTTCGCACTGCCCACGCGCCAGCACCTGGCCACCCCCTTCGGCTGTGACCCCGGTGACCTGTCCCGCTGGTACACCGGTAGCTCCGACTACCTCAGTCACCTGCCACCGGACGTCTTCACCCGCTGGAACGAGTTCCTCCTGGACTATCGGCTCACGCCCACCCGAGTGGGGCAGTCGTACATCCGGGAGGACCGTGACGCGCAGGGCAATGTGACCTATGACTACTCCGTCTCGGATCGTTGCATGGAGGCCGTGGCCCACCGGCTACCTCGCAGAGGGGTGAACATGGCCTCGGTGGGACATTTCGGCTGGCGCGGGATCAACGGCGCCTCCCTGACCTACACCGAGGGGGGCGCGGACGGCACGGCGCGCGCCGCCAAAGTCAAGTGGCCAAAGACCGAGAGCTGGGCCTCGGTGAGTCGCTCGCTGGATGGCAAGTCCCTGGCCGGCCAGGGCTGCCGGGCCTTCAGGTTCCAGATCAGATGCGACGACCAGGCCCTGGAGGGCCAGCGCATCACGGCCTTTGTTAACAACTTCCCGGACCGCTGGGTCACGACGTTTGCGCTCGTACCGGGGGACTGGCAGGAGGTGCGCATCCCCGTCGAGCAGTATCGGCACAATACGGACGGCACGCCTCTGGATCTCGCTGCGCTGGCGGCGGTGGGTAATATCCAGTTCGTCATCGACAACAAGCAGCGCCCCATCGAGTACCTGATGGATCAGCTCGTGGCCGAATGCGACGGTGGGGATGTGGTGGTGGATGACTTCGAGCTCGCCGGCGAGCTGGAGCAGATAGGGCAGCGCGCCGGGGCGTATATGGAGCACTGGAAGCAGAAGGGCTGGTTTGACCTGGGCCATGTCTACGGGTGGGATGAGGCGCGGCCCGAGGAGTACGAGCAGGTCGTCCAGGCCTACCGGAGGGTGCTCGATGCCGTGCCCGACGCCCCGATCATGCAGACGTACTACGTCAACCCCACGCCGGACGAGCTGGTCGGCGTGGTGGGGGTCTGGTGCGCGATCACCTCAGTGTACAACGAGGAGTTCCTGGAGCAGCGCCGGGCCGCGGGGGAGGATGTGTGGCTGTACGTGTGCTGCGGCCCGACCCCACCGTACGGCAACTTCTTCGTCGACCAACCCGGCATCGACCACCGCATCGTGTTCTGGCAGACCTGGGCGCGT
>CAYRFY010000812.1:0-3187 GCA_964423635.1 uncultured Armatimonadia bacterium
GGACGAGGTGATCGCGGGGACGGAATACTACTCGTGGCACCTGCTGAACCGGGACGGGACGCGCCGGTTCTCGTACGGCACCCGGGGCGGCCCGACGGTGAACGCGGTGGCCTCGGCGGCGTTCTCGGACGGGCCGCAGCGGGATGTCGTGTTCGGCGGCGCGGACGGCAATGTGCATTGTCTGTCGGCGGACGGGACTCTCCGGTGGCTGTTCAACACCGGCGATGAGGTGACGGCTCTGGCGGCCTGTGACACCACCGGAGATGGTAAGGAGGAGTTGCTGGCGGGTTCGATGAGCTTCAATGTGTATGCACTGGACGGAGAGGGGCAGGTGCTGTGGCGGCGCGATCTGGGGCGCGAGGTGAGCGCGATGGCGCCGGCGTTGGACCCGGTGGCCGGTGTCCTGGCGGGTACGCGCGACGGGGATCTGCACCTGCTGTCGCGGGCGGACGGCGAGCCGCTGGCCGGGGAAGCTCTGGGCGCCGGTGTCCTGCGGATCGCCACGGGGAGAGCGGGGCAGCGACCTGTTGCGGCGGTGAGCACCAGCGCCGGGGAGTTGCGGCTGATCGGGCTGCAGTAGGTTGGGGCCGGGGGTGAGCAGGCCGTGGCCGTGAGGCGTCGGCCGCCGGCGGACTTTTCCTGTGGGGGGTGGAGGTCTTCCCCGGGTCCTCAGCGAATCGTGATGTGCAATTCCACCCCGAGCGGGCGCTTCGCCGCCGACGGGTACCGGCAACTATGAGTCGTTGAAGAGGGGATATCTCAGATGACCTACGGCGTTATCCACTACAATGCCCCGGGCGCGAACCTCGAGGAGTTCCTGTCCTGGGCCTCGGGCGCGGGCTTCGAGAGCGTCGAGCTGCAGGTTCGCGATGTCTGGCCGGATGAGACCGAGTGCGGCAAGTCCGCCACTGAGGAGGCCAAGGCCCTGCTGAAGAAGTACAACCTGATCGCCAGCGCCGTGTCCTCGGGCAACGACTTCGTCTACCTGGACGAGGCGGAGCAGGACAAGCAGGCGGAGCGGATGAAGAAGATCTCCGAGTTGGCGCTGATGCTGGACTGCAATGTGATCCGCACCGAGGGCGGCCAGCCCAAGGATGCCGTGCCGGAGGACAAGTGGGTCGAGGCCATGGTCGGCTGCGTGCAAAAGTGCGTCCCCTTCTGCAAGGAGATGGGCATCAAGTTCGCCATCGACAATCACGGCCTGGTGACCAACAACGGCGACGTGTTGCTGGCGCTGCTGAAGACGGTGAATGAGCCCACCTGCATCGGCTCGAACCTGGACACCATGAACCTGCGCTGGTTCGGCAACTCGCTGGAGGAGTGCGACCGGCTGTACAAGGAACTGGCGCCCTGGGTGTTCCACACCCACATGAAGGACGGGACCGGCTCGCGCCAGGACTACAAGGGCCGCGATCTGGGCAACGGCGAGATCAACCTGGAGTACGCCGTCCAGTGCCTCAAGGAAGCAAACTACGACTACGCCTGGACCGCGGAGTACGAGGGCAAGGAAGGCGACGGCCTGGGCTACGAGAAGTGCCTGCTGTGGATGAGGCGGAAGATCTAGGCAAGCTCCGCCTCAAACCGACGAGTACGGCGCGGAGGTTCGCCTCGGGTCGGTGCCACGGCCAGACGGCGATCTCGCAGGGCGGGATCGCCGAGTCGGGTTGGAAAGCTCGACCTACGGAGTGGCGAACGGCTTTGCTGCGGCCCCAAGGCTTGCTGCAAAGATCGACAAGTGCGCCCACATGGGCATCCAGACCGGCTCGCGGGCAGGACGGACTATTCCAGAAGGCGCCCTTTCGGGGGCGCCTTCTGTGTGACAGTTTGAATGTGGACAGGGCCCGAGAGCCGGCTCAGCGAGGATGGGAGCGATTATGTCGCGAGAGACAATAGCAGCCGTATTCACCGCCCCGGGTCAGTGCGAGGTGCGGCGGGTGCCGGTGCCGGCGCCGGGGCCGACGGAGGTTGTGGTGCGGACCGAGGCCTCGATCATCAGCAACGGCACCGAGCGCTGGGTGTGGAGCGGGCGGTTCCACAGTCCCGGACAGCCGAGCCGGGCCGGCTTCCCGTGGGTTCCGGGGTACCAACGGGTGGGGATCATCGAGGAGCTGGGTGCTGAGGTGACCGGGCTGGAGGTCGGGCAGCGGGTGGCCGCCACGATCTCGAGGTTCGAAGGCGAGTACGCAGGCTCGTGGGGCAGCCACGCGGCGCTGGGTGTCACGGAGGCCTCGCAGTGCTTCCCGGTGCCGGAGGGTGTGGCCGTGGAGGACGTTGCCGGTCTGGTGCTGACGCAGGTGGGCTACAACGGCGGGACGCGTCCGCCGGTGGCGGAGGGGGATGTTGCCATCGTCATCGGCGACGGGCTGGTGGGCCAGTGGGCCGCGCAGACATTCCGCTCCCGGGGCGCCTACGTGGTCATCTGTGGCCGCCGGCCCAGGAGAGTACAGATCGCCGCCGAGGTGTCCGCGGACGAAGTGGTGGACACCAGAAGCCGGGACATCTGCCAGATCGTCGCGGAACGTTGGCCCGGTGGGGTCAAGATCGTGGATGAGGCCGTGGGGCTGCTGGGCAATGTGGAGCTGGCCATCTCGCTGCTTGCCCACGACGGCCATCTCGTGCTCAACGGGTACCACCCCGAGGGCGAGCACCTGATGAATATCCAGTGGTTGCACGACAAGGAGATCACCTGCCACGGCATGTCGGGATGGACGACACCACGCATGGAAAAGACGCTGGCCGCGGTTGCCGAGGGCAAGCTGAAAGTGCGCGAGCTGGTCACCCACGAGTTCGCGGGTGCCGAGGCCAATCGGGCCTACAAGATGGTGTGGGAGAAGGAGCAAGAGATGCTGGGAGTGCTGTTGCGCTGGTCATAGGCCGTGAGCGAGCTGAGACAGGGCAAAGGTGCCCGGGCCGAATTGGCCCGGGCAATTTCCATCTTGCCTGCCGGCGCGGTGGACAGTCCACCGCCGCTATTGCGGCGAAGTGCCGGAGCCACCCAGGTGAGAGAGCAGGGCCATGAGGCCCAGGGCGAGCAGGGCCACCACGACGCCCAGCAGAATCGGTCGCAGGACCGGCCAGAGCGGTCCGGGCTCGTCGTGATGATCCATGCGTACCACCCCTCCCGCAGTGAATCATATAACTATATTATAGACGACGAACCGGGCCGAGTGTTCAGGGGGGCGGGCGG
>CAYRFY010000813.1:0-3160 GCA_964423635.1 uncultured Armatimonadia bacterium
CGCCGTTGCCGTCCCCGCCGTTGCCGTCCCCGCCGTTGCCGTCCCCGCCGTTGCCACCGCCGTCACCACCGCCGTCACCACCGCCGTTACCACCGCCGTCCTCTTCCAGGCTCAGGTCGTCGAAGTACGCCGAGCCCACGCCCCCGAGGCGCAGGGCGACCAACAGCGGAACCTCGGGGTTCTCCACGGTGAAGCGCCATTCGAAGGGCACCCAGTCCTCCGCCGGGCCAAGAGGCTGGGACCAGATGTACTGGCCCTTGCCGGACTGCGAGCACATGGAGGCCTTGGCCGCCACGTCACCTCTGTACCAGCCCCGCAGGACGTAACTGCGGCCCACTGTCAGCGGAACGCGCTGGGCCGCGCAGAGGTTCAGGTGTCCGGCCTGGCCCCTGAGCAGCAGGCAGCGCTTGCCGCTACGGGGCCGCTCAGTGACCGTCTTGGCCTCATAGCGTGTCTCATCATCCCCCGACCAGATGCCCAGAGACCAGTCGGTGGGCACCTCGCCCCCTTCCTCGAACCCACCGTTGCGCAGCAGGGGCGAAAGCGACCATGAGAGGAGAAACTCGGCCACATTGGGCACCGGGGCGCGGTCGGGGACCTGCACGAGCAGCTCGTGGTCCTGCAGGGAGGTGACCCCGTCCAGGTTCACAGTGACCTTTCCGTCGGCGGAGAGCGTGGCGGGTACGGGGAGCCCGTCCACGCGGGCCATGAGGCGTCCGGCCTGAAGCCCGCTCTCGTCCTCATAGCGCAGCGTGACCACACCCGGTGACTTACCGAGGCGGGAAAGGTCCACCAGCTCGCGCAGCGGCCGGGGTTCTCCGTCGATCTGCAACTCCTGCAGGACAGGCGGCCGCTCGTCGTTACCGGGTTCCCGGCCGGGCCTCATCACCGCCAGCGGCGCCCCCTGCGCGATGTCCTCCGGCAGGGCGAAACCGGCGACCTCGGCCTCGCGGGACCACTGCAGCTTTAGCCAGGACCCATCCCCTCGCCGCAGGAAGGCCGGGCCCTGAGCCAAGGCGGCCGGGACTTTGACCTGCATCCCGATTGGGCCGCAGACGGCCCCCCGCCACAGCACGGGTCCATCGGCGATGCTCTGCATCTGCAGGGCCACGGCGCCGGGCTCCGCGGACATAACCTCCGCCAGTAGCTTGCCGTCGTGCTCGAGACGGCCCGGGCCGTTGATGTATGCCCACTGCGGCACGTCTTCGCGCAGGCCGACCGCCGCGGTGCGCGCGGTGGATGCCAGCGCACCTACGGTGACCGCCTCGCCCTCCGCCACCAGGAAGGTGTCCGTCGCACGGTCCCGGGTCACCGTCAGCGCCTGTCCCCCGGTGGCCTGAGGGATCGTGACCTGCGGCGCCTCGGAGCCGGTGGGATAGGGGCACAGCGCCGTCAGGAAGCGCACCTGCGACCCCTCCTGTGTCGCAACAACGGCCCAGTTGTCGTACGAGCCGCGCTTGGGGTCGGCGTCGTACGGCTGCCAGCGGGATTTGTCCATGGTGGCCGGCTCCACCGGGCCCGCCCAGGTGGCCGTCATCGCCACCTTGCCCGGATTGCCGCTGCGCGGGTCGAAGCCGGTCCAGCTCGCTTGGGTGCCCTCGAGATGCACGGTACCGCCCTCGCGCGAGACCGGGGTGTGCACCTGCCACTCGTAGCGGTGTGGCCCGTCGGCCTGCACATCGTCGGCGATCGCCCAGTAGCTCCCGTCCACCAGCAGGAAGGTGCGCCGGTGGGTGATGTCTGCGTATGTGGAGAGTATGTCGCCGCCCTGCACGAACGGGGTATCGACCGGGCTTTGCAGCAGTCCCGGGGTGGCGCCCACAGGCCCTTGCCCGTCCACCAGCAGCGTGTTGTGAAGCTCGGGTGGGTAAAGGTCGTGGCTGACCCAGTGGTCGTAGCCGGCATCGACGGCGAGCAGCTCGCCGTGGGCATGGAGGACGAAACTCCCCGCATCTCCGTGGCTATAGACGGTGGGCCCGCCTGCCAGCCAGGGGTCCTTGCCCTTGAACCACAAAGCCACGGCATGGCTTCCCCAGTCGGAGCGCAGCGCCGCCTCCTGACTGACCGGAAAGAACCGCCCCTTGCGCGCCCCGGCCAGGGACGGGGCAAGGTCGGCATCATAAAGGCACAGCTCGCGCAGACCGCCGCCGTCCAGCGAGCCCCAGTGCAGGACCGCCCACTGCATCAGTGCCTGATCCTGCGGGAGGCCCGCGCCCACGGCGAGCTTGAGCGAGCCGGCGACGGCGGCCATGTTCGTGGTGCCCATCGCCGTGGTGAGGCCATCAGGTTGGGTCTGGTGGATCAGGTACAGCAGGGCATTGCGCAGCCTGGGCTCGGAGAAGAGCCACCGGCCACAGAGGCGCTCGTAGTAGCGGCAAAACGGCAACATTACACTGAGCGTGAAGGACGAGTAGACGGGGCCCTCTATGAACATGCCGTCCGGGCGCCAGAACTGGAGGTTGGCTTCCTGACGGATCCCGTCCAGGGCTCTCTGCAGCCACTCCTGCGGCGAGTGAGCGGAGTCTTCGTAGCCGCGCAGGACCAGCGCGGCGGTGCCCAGGGCGCAGATGCCCCGGGTGCGCTGGTTGCCCGGATGCTGCCCACTGCCCGACTCCAGGGCCGAGAGGTACATACGCTCGCAGGCCGCGGCGATCTTGGCCCGGATCACCCGATGATCGATGGCGGAGAGTCCCTCGTAGTGGTAGAGCAGGTCGTAGGCCTCGGCCACCGCCTGCAGGGCGTCGGCCACCCCGCAGGAGCAGTGATACCCCGAGGGGTAGGCGCGCAGGAGCTGCTCCCGCGCGGCGGCGCCTTTGGCCTCATCGCCGGTGAGGCACCAGTTGAAGGCCAAGGACACCAGGTCCCCGCCGTTGCGAATACCGGACCACCAGCGGCTGTAGGGCTCGCGCTCGATACGCGCACGGATCCGCGGCAGCTCGTCGGGGCCGAAGAGTAGACTGGGATGGGTCTCCTCCTCGAGCAGATCGGCCTGCCAGATCTCCGGAATCTCCTGGGCGAAGGCGCACCAGGTGCACAGGACGATGGGCAGGATGCAGAGTGTGCGCATGGCGGTCACTCCTTGGTACGGCGATGGGCGTTGGAAGTCGGCCTGCCGTTCACCTCTCGGAGACCCTGCGGGTCTCTTGCGGTCGACAGGCCG
>CAYRFY010000814.1:0-3158 GCA_964423635.1 uncultured Armatimonadia bacterium
CTTCAGCGAGCCGTCGCAGAGGGCCTTGGCCGCCTGGATCGTCAGGTACCCCAGGTCGATGGGGTTCCACAGGATCACCGTGGCCACCGTGCCGTTCTCCACCCACGGACGCATGGGCTTGGGAGTGGCCAGCCCGACCACGGCCACCTGCCCCGACTTCTCGGCGTCCTTCACCGCCTGTGCGGCACCGGGGAAGGAGACCGAGGAGATGGCGAAGATGCCCTCCAGGTCCGGATAGGCCTTCATGAGGTCCTGCGTCACCTGGAAGGCGATCTGCTGGTCCTCCTGGGAGGGCTTGGGGTCGCAGACCATCTGCATCTTTGGGTACTTGCTTTGCATATGGGCTTCCATGGCCGCGATCCACGAGTTCTGATTGGCCGCCGTGAGCGAGCTGGTGACGATGGCCACCTTGGCATCCTCGCCCTTCTGGGCCGCCATCTCGTCGACCATGGCGATCCCGATGGCCTCGGGGGAGGCCTGGTTGATGAAGAACTCCCGGCCGGAGCGCTCGACATTGGCGTCGGCGTCCCAGGTCAGGACATGGATGCCCTTGTCCCTGGCCTTCTTGAGCACCGGTGCGATGGAGTCCGGGTCATTGGGCGAGACGGCGATGAGGTCCACCTTCTGGGCGATGTAGCCCTCGATGAGCTGGATCTGGGCGTCGGCCTTGTCCTCGGTGGGACCGTCGTAGGTCAGGTCGATACCGCCCAACTCCCTGGCCGCCTCCTCGGCCCCCTTCTCGCAGGCATTGAAGTAGTCGATGCCCTTGATCTTGGGCACCATCAGTACACTGATCCCGTCTTGAGGCTCCGCATCGGTGTCACCTTGCGTGGGCGCCTTGGGTCCGGAGTCGGCGGGGGCCGGCCCCGGCCCGGGTACATCCGCGGTTTCCGTGGGACTCGTCTTGGTGCAGCCGGCCATCAAGACTATACTGACCATAGCAAGCAATAGGCACAGTCCGAGGTTTCTCACCGGGTTCACGCTCCTTTGGGGGGCGCTAGTTCGCCCGACGCGCGCCGGCACCTCCTGAGCATCTCGCTTCGGACGCGCCGCCGGGCGGGAATGGCGGATGCTGCGGCCAAACGTTGGCACCACCAAGGGTCGGCTGCGGATTCGCCGGGAGGTAGACGATACATGGGCTTCACCATCGCCGTGATCGTGATCGTGCTAATCGTCGGCTGCATCAAGGTCGTGCAGGAGTACGAGCGGGGCGTCAAGTTCACCCTGGGGCGCTATGTGGGAATCATGGGGCCCGGCGTCAACCTCGTCGTCCCCGTCTTCCAGGCATTCCAGAAGGTGGACATGCGCGTGAAGACGGCGGATGTGCCGGGCCAGGAGTGTGTGACCAAGGACAACATCTCCGTGCATGTGGATGCCGTCATGTACTATCGCATCACCGATGCGGCCAAGGCGATCCTGGAGGTGGAAAGCTACCAGTACGCCACCTCGCGCTTCGCCCTGACCACCATGCGCAACGTGGTGGGCCAGGTGGAGTTGGACCAACTGCTCTCCCAGCGGGAGCAGATCTCGGCGCAGATCCGGGAGATCGTGGACCAGCACACCGAGCCGTGGGGCATCAAAGTGGAGATGGTGGAGCTCAAGGACATTTCGCTGCCCGAGGAGATGAAGCGGGTCATCGCGCGGCAGGCGGAGGCGGAACGAGAGCGGCGCGCCGTGATCATCCGCTCCGAGGGTGAGCGCATCGCCGCCGACAATCTGGTGATCGCCGCCAAGGCGCTGTCCGGCGCAGGGGGTGCGCTTCACCTGCGGACCTTGACGACACTCAATGACCTGGCCTCCGACCAAAGCAACACGGTGATCTTCGCCATTCCGGTGGAGATACTGCGGGCCTTCTCCCGCTTTGGTGCGGGTGGTGACGGCGCCGACGCGGACGGGGGCGGCGGCCTGACCATGTAGCCCCGAGCCGCGCCGGGCCGTCATCCTGAGCGTCAATCCCGCGCCGGGGGGATAGCGAAGGATCTCTTCTGGCTCCGGGAGATTCTTCGAGCTGCTCCCTGCGGGAGCGGGCGCTCTCACGATTCCCGTCTTCGGCGCAGGGGGGCTTCTCGGCCACGCCTCTGTGTCCGTACGACCCGTCGGCAAAAAGTCCCCGAGAAATATGAGAAGACCTGAAGGAGCCCGGCCTGCCCACGGGGAACAGACCACTGGTCTAATGGTGTTGGGACACCTTGGACGGAAACCATGGGAGGTGCACTCTTAATGAGGCGCGGCTTTACACTCATCGAGCTGCTCGTCGTGATCGCGATTATCGCGATCCTGGCGGCGATCTTGTTCCCGGTGTTCGCGAGGGCCCGGGAGAAGGCCCGTCAAGCAAGTTGTCAGTCCAACCTGAAGCAGATCGCCATGTCGTTCATCATGTATGCCCAGGACTTTGACGAGACGATGGTGCCCAATTACACCTTGACGACCAACCAGCGCGTATTCCCGGACGGGTCCACCGCCGCGGCGGGCCCGATGCTGTGGATGCACATGGTCTACCCCTACATCAACAATGACCAGCTCTTCAACTGCCCCACCGCTTCCAGCCGCTACGCAGGTGGCTACTACTGGGACGCGAACGCCAACTACGCCTACAATAGGTGGGTCGGCCGGTTTCCCTCCTGGAACGAGCGCCCCACCGCGGTGGGTAGCATCAAGCGCCCGGCGGAATGCCCGCTCCTGGCCGACTGCGAATACTACCTGATGGGCCCCGACAGCGGCACCGCAGACAACGACTATCGCCCCTCGCCGCGACACAACGACAATCTGAACATGGCCTATGTCGACGGGCACGTCAAGACCGTCCGCCTGGATGCCTGGATCACCGATGGCGTGCGCAGCACCGCCGACCCGATCTGGGTCAACTGGGACCCGCTATACCAGTAGGTTCGCCGACGGGACGACACGAAGAACTCTGCGGACCCGCGGCAATTGCCGCGGGTCCGTTGGGTTTGCACGGACTGCAGGCCGGCGCGGGGTCGCCGTGGCTATGGTCTGGAAGCCCGGCCGAGAAGTCCGGCCGGTCCGTTTCATGTCATTCTGGAGCGTCGGCGTCGCAAGCTCGAGCTTGCGACGCTTGGGCGAAGAATCTCGCTGAATGCCGGGAGATTCTTCGAGCTGCTCTTACCGGGAGCGGACGCTCTCAGAATGACATTCCC